>NZ_JARVCN010000285.1:0-4114 GCF_038442745.1 Crocosphaera sp. Alani8 | reverse complement strand
TGTTGAAGATGACTGTCGTGAGATTGATATCATTAGAGAAATTGATGATATCAAAGCAGATTCACATATAGATACCAAAATTGATTATAAAAACGAGTTAGAATCTCGACACAATGTTCTCGATTTATGGTGGAACGATATGTATGCCGAATATGCTAGAAGTTGGTTCAAAGATGTTTGTGATGCTCACCCAATAACAGGATATTTAATCAATCTAGAACATTTCGGGGAATACTACATGGAGTGTGAAATCAGCGAAAAAATGGAAGTTGATTTTTAATTGAAGGCTGATACTATTTTAGTATCAGCTTTTTTTCCTTTCAGGAACATTTAATGAAAAGTGCTACACACTACACAGCACAATTATCTGAATCAAAAAGGAGTAAGAATCATGTTATTAGAAATTTTCTTATTTACCGTTTTCTTCTGTTTCTACAGTTGCTTAATTCCCAAACAAACTGAAGAAGTAGAAGATTCTTTTGAAAACTTTATCCCCTCAATTAAAGAAGCATTTTCAAAAGAATTTGACCCTATTATTGAAACCACGGAACCCATTAAAGAAGACACGAATTCTAGACCTATCATTTATCTTCCTGCGGGCAAATGCCGTCAACACAACCAAGTTGCCCCGATTAATAACCCTGTTCTCATTGTACCATTTACTTCGGAAACATCCACTAATTCTGTTGTTAATCCTGAGTCTTTAACCTACCAAGAATTAAAAAAATTGGTTAGAGTTCATAACCTGCAAACAAGAGTAAAAAGTATTTGTAATAAACCTTATAATCGTTGTAAAAAGCAAGAGTTGATTGAAGTTCTAAAAGCTTAATTAAACAATCAACTAAATCAACAGATTGTGCTAAAACACTTCTATATTTTAGCACAGTTTCTATTTTTTGGCTTCGCCAATATTTAATGAAAATGTAATATTCTTAGGAGCAAATAATGCCTCAAACTAAAGAGAAACAACAAACTATTTATACTTTGTATCCTTCTTGTAAAGATTCCATTAAGTATACAGAAAGTGTCAAACAACTTTCGATAGAAAACTGGGTTGAGTGGGTTATTAGTGTTATCAATGATTGCCAGCATTTTAAGAATATTGTCGTCAATGAAGTTCAAAAATGGGTCATTCACTATCAAAATCCTATTTCTCCTATGATTCTTTTCCAATGCGAACAAAAGGGAGAGATAGTCCTTGAATTTGAACTTAATTGGTGTGATTACGTTGAGATCAGAATTGATGGACTTCTCTACGAAGGTGTTACCTTAGTGGTCATTGATGGGGTAGTGACAGTTCCCAATGAGCAAGATTTATCTTAATGTTGCCAAAAAGAGAGGACTCAGCTTAGTTCCTCTCTTTTTTTTCTTAGATTATTATAGTTAAAACTCTCATAAGCGCATTGCGCTAATCAAATAACCATTATTAGGAAAACCAATGAGATTACCTGGTCTTTGCACAGAACGTTCACAAACCTTTTTTTGGTTGGTGACAGCTTTATGCTTTTTATTAATCCTGTGAAATTTTATTGTCATGACAATAGCAAATTGTCATGACAATAACCAAAAAAATCTAAAGATGTTACAAACCTAAGTGAAAAACAGTGACAAAGTTGTTGTAGTTTATTACAATAACCAACAATGTTCTTAAGATGATTCCCCCCACTCATTTAAAGGACTAGGCAGGAAAGTTTAAGGGAAGCCTTAACCCATCCCCCACCTGGTTTGCTTCTGCTCAACAATTAACAATTAATAATTATCAATTAATAGAAAGGTCATTGTTCATTGTTAATGCTTATTGTCTATTTTTTTTCATGATAATTTTGGTGTAAATAGGGGAGTAAAAAAAATGTCGAGAGTATCCGAAAAAGTCATCACGGTATTAAGTCAAGAATACGAAGAAGATCATCCAATAGTCATGACGGTTTCCTTTGGTATCCCTGTTGCACAATGTCTGATGATTTCAATGCTTTTTTATTCTCTCGTTTTCCGAGGTATTAGATTTTTCAAAAGAAAAAAGGCTCCCAACTCTCAAAATTAAGTTAGGAGACAAAAAAAGGATTATATCCCTTAACAATCAAGATAATCCGCATTTCCTATTAGGTCATAGTATTCATCGGGATCAATAGCTATTGGTAAGGTACTGATTTCTTCCCCATTACGAATAGCTTTTCGTTGACGTTCTTCTAATTCGGCTTGGGAAATTTGTCCTTGTTTTTTCCATTCACTGTAGGGGATACCGTATCTTTCCATATAGAGTTGTTCTCGTTCATCATATTTCTTGACTTCAAGCATTTTTTGATTTTCTACTTGATTAATCTCAGAAAGGGCAAGTCCATCATTTAATAATCTTTGCCGTTTATGGGGCTTCATTGAACCATCAGGATTGTAATTTCTTTGATCTAAAAAACTCCAAGAATCATACAGTCTAGCCATACTTAATCCTCACTTTACTAATTGAACAATAACAAAAATATCGGGTAAACTATCATGTTAACTTTAAAACATTTTGATACTAGAACAGGAGAATGGATTACTCTTCCTAATCCTAATAACAATACCCAAAGAGAAAATACTAATATTATTCTAGACGAAAAATTAGATAATACGTTACTTGAAGCATTTCTTAAGAAAGAATTTCCAGATAAGGATTATTCTGAGTCTTTCTCCATTGGTCATTTGGATGAAGCTAGTGAGGCAGAGGACTTATATTCTAATCGTCACCCTAATGGTGATGTTCTTTTATTATCCAATGGACAGCGGCTTTTATATGGACCGGCAGAGATTAAAGAACAACTCATTAATAAGCTTAACCCAGATACTATGCACAACGGAGCTTATGGCTCGTTGTTTGTAGGAGAATGTAAGAATAGTTATCAAGGTGAAGTTACATTTTTAGTCGTTGATGATAGTAACGGAGATAATGGTGGCTATATTGACGATGAACAAGCTTGGAAATTAGTCGGTGATTGTCATGGTAAAGTTAACCCCAATTTCTCTGAACAATTATCTAATACAACCGATGAAGTTATCCAATTCCGTTTAGGAAACTTAGATGACAGCTTATACGGAAAAGGAACTTTAGCTCCAAAAAACTTTAGTGACTACTTTAAGGATAAAGAAGTAGGTGAACAGGTAGCTTTTATTATACCTACATCCTCATTCAAAGGAGCAGGGAAAGGAACAGTTAAACCTGGACTCTATACTAAAGAGGTTTGGTTAGGAGAGAAAGAAAAAGCTCAAACAGGAGAAATTGCTTTATCCCAACTTTTACCTTCTTATCCTAATGCTTTAAAGGATTTTATTCCTGAATTAAAAAATAATTTAAGTGATTTAAAAGAAATCATTCAAGACCCTAGATTACTAGCTGAACATTATTGTACTCAGTATGAGAGACGAGAGCAAAAGAAAGATAAAGATTGGCAACCCCCTACCCCAACAGAAGCAGTAGAACGTTATCGTAACTATCAGCAAAAAGGATTAAAAAACACTGTTTCTGATGATAATAATGAATTAGATTCAGGCTATGAAGACTTTATTTATCTAGCTTTTAAAGCTGATCCTAATCATCACAGGTTATTAGAATCGAAAAAGTTTTCTCAAGCCCTACAAGAATTTGTGAGAAAAGATTACCTCAATTCAGCCATTGGTAAAAATTTTAAGTTTGATAGGGCAATGATTATCCCCTCAAAAGACCTAAAAACAGGAGAAATTTGTGTCCCTTGGATGAAAGAAGGAGAACAAGTCCTCAACTTTAGATCCCCCTTCCTTAACCACAATGGCATGGTTAACAGTACCAACAAATACGTTGAGGATATGTACGCTCCTGAAGGCAAAGAACTTAAAGGGGTTATTATCGTTAATGATGAAGATTATAGCCGTATTGTTGAACGTAACATTGCAGAAGCAAAAACAGCCAACCCTAATATAGAACTCCCAGACATCCCTGACAAACTGAATAAATTATCTGTTGATGATCGTATTGCCTTCACAGATCAACTCAACACAACATTAGAACAAGCAGGTGTAGACTTACAAATCCCCTACGAATCAGACTGTGAAAGGATGGCCGCCGATTTTGACGGGGACTGCATAGGAGTAGCGGAAGTATCGA
>NZ_JARVCN010000284.1:0-4117 GCF_038442745.1 Crocosphaera sp. Alani8 | reverse complement strand
CTGACTCCTAAAACTAGAAAAATTTGTACCTCACAAGTATGGGAACTGCTATATACAAATCACACTTTTACTTTGATGAGATTTTTAAAACTCGTGAGTTTTATTTTTGGCTTTAATAACTTCTTTTTTTCTTGTTTCTAATAACTCGCTAAACTCTTGGGATAGTCTGGGCATTTGTTCTAATAAAGTCGCAACTACTTCTGGGGATAAAACCGCTACTTCTAAGTCGTCTACGGCAATCACAGAAACATCACTACATTCTCCTGTGAGGAGAATTTTCTCACCAAAAAATTCCCCTTTTCCTAAACAGGCAATTGTTTGATTTTCTCCATGATTATTTTTCACTAAAATAGTTGCACGACCATTGAGAATTAAATACAATCCCAAAATCCTTTCTCCTTCTTGAAAAACCCATTCTCCTTGAGCGTAGTATCGGATATTACTTGCGTTTTCTTCTTCAATAAATCTCTCAGCCGCCAGATTACCGAAATTTGGCAGCGATCGCATTACTTCTGTTACTTGATAAACTGGGTTAGGTTTAGGTGTTGTTGCTACATCCATCTGATACTCAGTCTGAATGGGATAGGGAATGGTTAAATGATATCGTTTTGCTGCATACCAAATACGAATCACAAAATCGTTACGAACATTCAACATTGTTTCGTAATTATTAACGAATAAACCGATTTGATAAACAATAGAAAAATCAGCATAATTTTCTACTCTTACCCACGGGGAAGGTTCTCTTAAAATACCTGGGGTTGATAAGGCGGTTTCTTTGAGTACCCGAATCACTTTATTAGGAGGATCGTCGTAAGAAAATCCAAAGGAAAATCGTTCGACGTGCAACGGAGTTGGACGATTGTAATTGGTAAAGTTTCCTTGGGCTAAAATTGAATTAGGAATCACTACACTATCTCGATCACGGGTTTGTAAGTAAACCGATCTCCAATTAACTTTAATAACTTTACCGATTGTCTCCCCAACTCGCAACCAATCTCCCAGGGTAAAGGGGCGTTCAAATAGTAATAAAATGCCCGAAAATAGATTTTTTAGTGTGTCTTGTAAAGCTAAACCAATCACCAATGAGCCTACCCCGAATGCAGTTAAAAGCGCACCTAAATCGATTTTCCATACCGTAGAAAGAATAACAGCTGTAATACAGGATACTAAAAAAAATCGAATTAAATCTAGTAGTAAGTCAGGCACTCTCTCTTGCCAGCTTCCGGCCACTGCTTGTTCAAATATTAATATTTTAAATGCTGAAAGTAGGGCATGAATCATCCCGATCCAAACTAATGTTTCTACCAATCTAATAATAGTCGTTTCTTCAGGAAATTCCAAAACCTTTGTTAAGAAGAAAAATAAAGCTACTAAAGGAAATACTAGATTTCTAAAAATAATAATTGTAGCGACTATTGGTCTTTCTTCTTGTCGAAGTCGGACAATTATTTCATTGAGTACAATCATGATTAAGGGAAATCCTAAAATAAGAAGAATAGCCCAACGGAACCAGTTTTGTTCTACTAAAGTAATTGGCATTATAAATGATCGATAATTTCAGACAATACCTTCTCACTCCATTATGGATAATGACAACGATATAGTTCAGAAAACTTAGGATCTCATTATTTTTACTTAAAAATTATTAAGAAATATTATAAAATCTTTATTATTAATAGTTTTATGGCTTTCGTTTGCTATTATGTTGTACAAATAAATCCTTGTTTTTGAGTTTTCTGTACGGGTTAACTGCTCAATTAATTCCCCTACAGACAAAAAGCTTAACGATGGGGAAATTTTTAAAAATAAAGTATTGTAAAAGACAACCCATGAACTACTTTTTTGATATTCTCGGTACTACTTCCCTCTTAACCTTTTTTAATTATCAACAACAAGTTGAGCAAAATGAAAATCGTGCAACAGCTTATTTAGGGAGCTATCAATGTAGTCTTGATGGCTTTCTTGAATCTGTGAACAATATTCCTAAGAAACCAGATTGGGATTGGGATAATGTTGTGGAAAGTATTGTTAGCTTTTGGTTAAAAAATGAAGATAAAGTTCGTTATTGGCAAAACAACTTTAAGCCGATTGACTCAAATATATTGATTGTAGCTAGAATAGGAGAAATTGAAGGGTTGCGTTATGAATTTGAATCTTTATTAGACGTTTAAAACTTAAAGAGTATAGTATTCGATAATCTAGATTTAAACTCAATCAATAATGGAAATAAGTAGAAATAAGTGGAAACAGAGAGAAACTAATGGACAATTTAACATCTGGAACAAATTATGTTTTTATCAAGCAAAAATTATGACTATAATGAAGGAAAATTGAAGAACAAACATCAAGTTTACTAGAGTTTATACTATTGAAGGAATCGATCATGATGAAGTTAATACATCTCTACCGTAGTCGTCTATTGTATGGTTTACTGGCAACTTTGATCACTGGTAGTATTGTGATCTTTTCCCCGCAACCTAGTTACGGACAGTCTTGGTTAAATTGGATATTTCAAGGAGTACAAGTTATTCAACTGTCCAATTTATCTGATCAACAAGAAGTTAGGTATGGACAGCAAATTAATCAAGAACTAGTCAGAAGTGGTAGATTTCGCCCTTCTCGAAATCGAGCCTTAATTCAGAGAATTGAGGGTATTGGTCGAAGGATATCTCAAAAGAGTAGCCGTCCCAATTTACCTTTTACTTTCCAAGTTGTGGAAGACAATTCTATTAACGCTTTTGCTACTATGGGAGGCTTTGTCTATGTCAACACAGGGTTAGTTAGAGCAGCAGAAAACGAAGCAGAATTGGCAAGTGTTGTTGCTCACGAAATTGCCCACATTACGGAGCGTCATTCTATCAAACAAATGCGGAATGTGGCTATATCTCAAGGATTAATGTCAGCCACTGGATTAAGCGAAAGCAATGTTGTTAATATTGGGGTACAATTAGCTGTTAATCTTCCCCATAGTCGAGAAGCAGAACTAGAAGCTGATCAGATAGGTTTACGAGACTTAAAAAAAGCTGGTTATGCGCCTATTGGTATGATTACTTTTATGAAAAAACTAACTCAAAAAGGTTCATCTCCCCCTGCTCTTTTGAGTACCCATCCAGCTACATCCCAAAGGGTTGAATTCTTGACACGAGCTGTTAATCCAGACATTGCCTATCAAGGAGATGGTTTGGATAATCAAGCTTATCAGCGAGAATTTCGTAGCTTATTATAAGCTTTTTTAACTACTAGAATCTAACTTTTTTCAATAGCCAATCTGTAATCAATTCAGGAGTATTTTTTTTAACCCAATAAAAAGCGATCGCTCGGAAACTAGGTTTAGAAAGTCTAGCAATTAATCTCATGACTCGGTTAAGAGGACGTGGAGAAACTTTCTGATTTATTATATTAAGAGAACCAAGATCGTAAAGACAATCGATAATCATCTTGAAAGTTGCTTCCTCACGTTCCATTAAGTTTTCCACCAAAAGCATAACGTTTTTTTTCTGTTCTATTTCTAGTTTCTGAGCTTCTGAAAGCTTGGGAAAATATTCTACAACTGTCGCCGATTGTTTCACTTTCCCTTTTTTCTGCTTTCTCTGTGCTTTTTTAGCCTTTGAGTTTTTTTTCGCTTTCAATGGTTTGTTTTTAGAGTTGCGAGAAATCATAATTTTATTGATTAACCAGTTAGTAATTAATTCAGGGGTATTATTGACAACCCAATAAAAAGCAATGTATCTAAAAAAAGTTTTTGTAAATTTTGTAATTAGTTTAAATAAGAATCTAAAAAAACCGATGGGAACCTTTTTATTGATCAAATTAAGGGAGCCAAGATCATAAAGACAATCAATAATCTTGCTAAGTGTGTTTCTTTCTCTTTGCATCAAATTCTCGACTAGGAGCATAAGATTCTTTTTTCGCTGTATTTCAAGTCGTTTGACTTCTGAGAGTTTAGGCACATATTGGGCTACTTGCACCGACTGTTTTGGATCGTTCCGAGAAAGTACCATAGATGTTCACAGGCTAACGCTCCCAAACAATATAAACTAGAGACAAGTAATTTAACAATAGATTACCGAAAATCGGAGCATGAAAGCCCCTGGCTTCAGACATGGGGATGAAA
>NZ_JARVCN010000283.1:0-30373 GCF_038442745.1 Crocosphaera sp. Alani8 | reverse complement strand
GTGCTTGTGGTGCTTCGTCTTCTGTTACCTCTGGGGTTGGGGTACTGATAGAAACTGTTGGTAACTCAAGTGGATCAACTATGCTGAGGGTAACGTCAGAGGCATCGGGATCGACTCCGTACGCTTCTCCGTCTATCACGGCAAAAGTAAATACTTCTTCCTCTTCAATTTCATCTGCCCCATCATCGAATACTGGTAGGGTAATGGTGGCAATAGGGTCGGTGACGGTAACAAAGAAACCGCTATCCCCTTCTGCTGGAGTGGGGAATCCACTGATTCCTGTGAATTGAACGCCGCCAATATCAAATTCAGTTAGGGATCTTGAACCATTCCCAGCACTTACAATATCGTTGATTAAGACTTGTAGTCCACCGTCGGGAATTTCCCCCTCTGTATTGATGGTTAAGACAATGGTCTCTCCCTCAACTGCCTCGGTTTTATCTATAGTAATTCCTACCGTTGGACCGTCTATGTCGATGTCGTCGGTGATGGTTAGGGTAACACTTTCCGCAGTAGGGTCAACTTCGTAAAGTTCCCCATTAGCCAGGGTGAAGGGAATGTCACGGCTTTCTTCAGCTATAATGTCGTCAAATACCTCTAGGGTAATGGACGCATCGGCTTCTGTGAGGGTGGCAATAAAGCTTAAGCCGCGATCGTCTCCAGGCCTTAGGTTACTAACTCCCGATAGCTGTAAGGAGTTCAGGTTAGATAGCTCGAACTGACCCAAGGCAACAGCTACTGTACTCTCTACCAGAACATCTACACCTCCTTGGGGAATTTCCCCTTCAACTTCAAAGTTAACAGTGAAGGTGTCTCCTTCTGCTAAGTTGGTTTCAGATACGGAAATGCCAATGGTTGGACCAACCCCAGGACCACCGTTATCATCTGTAATGGTAAACACGGTGCCATTCTGGTCGGGATCTACGATATAGCCGTCTCCATCCAGTAGTTGGAATTCGAAGGTGGTTGTTTCTTCAACCAAGTCGTTGATCATTGGCAATTCGATGGACGCTTCGTTTTCTAAAAGACGAATACCGATGATATTGTTTTGTGTGTCAAAGGGAGGGGCTAGGGTTAGACCGTTGAAAGCTCCTCTGTCGTCTTCGCTATCCGCCTGATCGGTAATGCCAAAGAGGTTCTCCAAAAGAACCACTAAACCACCTTCGGGAATGTCCCCAACAACGGTAAATGCTAACTTGAGCAGACGCTCTTCGGGGGTTCCTTCTTCGGAGATGGTAGCCGGAATGGCCTCGAAGCTGACAATAGGTAGGTTTCCCACGTTGATGGAAACGTCTGCTGTAGCGGTACCACCGTTGCCGTCGCTGACGGTGTAGCTGAAGCTATCAACCCCTGTAAAGTCTTGATCGGGGGTGTAGCTAAACGAACCGTCAGAGTTGAGGGTGAGGTCACCGTCGGTAACATCCGAATCGATTTCAACGGTTAAATCATCCCCGTCTCCGTCGCTGTCGTTGTTCAATACTCCTGCTTCTGCATCGATTTCGAGTGTTTCGTTGACAGTTGCAGTGTAGGAATCGTTTACAGCTAGAGGATCAACGTTATCCGGTACTGCCGAGACGTTAAATTCTAGGGTATAGCTAGTGAAAGCCCCTAGTTGTTGGAAAGCCAAGGTATAGTCTCCACTGGGTAAAGGTCCGTTGAAACCTATGGCACCAGCACCGTTACCAATATTGTCTAGGATGTCGGTGCCAATTTCTGCCTCGCTGCCACCAAATAGGTGATAACCCAGTAAGTTAGCGGCGTTCCCTGAATTGTCCAAATTTTCTGTAAATGCCTCTCCCTGTTGTAACCCAACAAAGGCTGGATTTCCAACACTCGAATAATCTTCAAGGATTACACTGTCTAGTTGGAACCCTTCGGGAACGGTTATGGTAACGTAATCTCGATCCGCCTCTCCGGGACCTGTGGTGGCAGATAGAAGATTTTGTCCTTCTTGCAGCGGTAAGTCTAGAGGATCTTCGGGGTCATCAGAAATATCTCCACCCACTGTTTCGTGGTACCCAGGTATTTCTACTGGCAACTGACTGGCTGTATCCGCAAATAAAACGGTACTAGAGGCGGTTCCCACGGTATAATCGCTGATGGGAGAGCGTTGCCCATTAGACTCTAACTCGACAGCATCTAAGTCGTTGCCCATAGAACCTGTCCGAAGACTGGTTTGCTCTGTCTCGTCTATTTCTGCTCTGGTTTTGACGGTAAATGTAGCCTCTGTTAGACCGTCGAAAGTCTCAGGAAAGACATCATCCGGTCTGTTTTCGTCGTTATCAAAAACAGGGATAGTCAAGGTTGCAGACGTTTCATTCTCAGTGATGGTAATGGAGAAACCGTTGGCAGTGAAATCGAGAAACGTACTTGCAGTTGCGGTTGCATTGGTTAACGCTTGTCCGAAATTATTGAGTCGATTCATAATTTCTGGAACGTCGCTATCCACATATACTTTTAAGCCACCCGCCGGGGCTGGTTCGTCGAGGGTAAACTCGAATGTTAAGACTGTTCCTTGGTCTTCGATGACAGCGTTTTGACTACCGCTAAAATTGGTTGAAGTAGATAAGCTTACTTGTACCATAGTTGGATTGTTTAGTTAGATTGAAAATGGTAGAAATTAAAAATTTTAGAAGGATTTAGCCTTTTTTTGAGGAATTTATTGCCTTTTTACGATAAAAACCTACAATAGGCAAGGATGCGATGGCCAATCCCAAAGTTTTCCCTGGTTCGTTGACCTTGGTAAATTCGACGGTTCCAAAACCCAGAACTGGTGCACGTTCCTCATCTTCTGGGGTATAAAAGGTGGGATCAAAACCGTCTGTAAATTCGTCCCCCACAAACTTGACAAAGTCCCCTGGGTATTCCAAGACCGGAACTACGGTGAAGGGATGATAAACCGCATCCCAATCAAGACCGATCAACTCCCCGTCTTGGAATTTTACTTGAGGGAAGTTCGGACGTATATCGAGGGTTTCGTTAACCCGAGGGTCGTCAAGCAGAAAGACTTTTAAACCCGACTCGGGTCCAAAAGTCTCCATGCCGACTCCCGTTAAAAGGGAACCATCAAAGGTCACACGACCTATGTACAAATCGGGATTGGGTTCTAAACCGATTTCTGGCGCACCATCCAGAAATAAGCTTTCTTCCATAATCCCTTCAAACTGGTATGTTAAAGCTTGAACTGGTTGTACTCCCATCGCCATTGTGCCTACTATTGCACTCAAACTAATGAGAGATAAATTTTTATCAAAGTTTTTGAGATTCATATTCAAATAATTCTTGGCAATGATTTTCACTTCCTTGGTACTAGCACATTTGTGCAAATATTTGCAAATATTTACACAATCTTTTGATAGCTTTGAAGCTAAAAACACTCGAGTCCCCAAGGATTAGGGTAACAATAATTAAATTGTTACCATAGCCAATTAACCCATTAAGACGAGATTTTTCTAACTTCATAAAGTGGGTCGATTGACACTTAAATAGCTAGAATTTGTTGCTAATAATTTTCAGTTCGCTCCCAAACTATCATACTACAAAATTTGATTTTTGTCAGAAGTTAGCTCAAAAAGTTAAGAAAATTTTAAGCGGTTCTTAAGAGATGCAACTGGCAACTCTGGTTGAGAAAGGAAGAAAGGCAGGGAAAATTTATCTTTCCCTGCTCCTTAATGTTGAATTGGTATTAGATAAAGACAAAGTTAGACTCACCTAAACTACTAGAGTCAACCCCCACCAGTCTGGCCAATTCGTTGTCTTCGAGACTAATCAAAGTATCCCCCCCGTCGTCGGTCAAAGTTAGGTTATTGAAGCCAATACCTAAACCAGCAACCCCCAAAACGTCCCCTTGGAGATCGTCAAAGTCTGTAACAGTGTTGGGGGACTCGGGAATCTCACCCAAAGTCAACCAGAATTGGTCTGCATCCTCCCCTCCAGTAATTGTGTTATCACCCCCTTGAAGGAAGAAACGGTCGTCCCCTTCTCCTCCCAGGGCTGTGTCATTGTTAACCAGGATAAAGGTATCGTTGCCCCCTTCTCCATTGAGGATGTTACCTCCAGTACCCCCTGTGGTGTCGAGCAGGTCATCTCCTCCGCGAGCAAAGACAACATCGTTGGTACCGTCAAAACCAGGAGGAGTTAGGCCAGCATCGAATACGTCTGAACCTTCGGTGCCAACGATAGCATCGTCATCGATGGTCAGGGTAACACTATCGGCGTTGGGGTTAACCACATAGTCTAGATTCTCTTCATCTACCAAGGTGTAGGTGAACTGTTCTAGTCCTTCTCCTGGTCCGTCATCGAGGACAGAAAAGCTAATGCTGGCATTGGGATCGATTAAAGTGGCAACTAAACGACTGTCGTTCTCTTCGATTAATACGTTGTCTATACCCTCTGTGGTGAACAGAGCATCCCCGTCTTCGTCGAATAGCTCGAATTCCCCAAAAGCCCCCACTGTATCGCTCTCAAGGAAAATGGTGATGATATTATCCTCTGATGGTAGGCCATCTTCTCCTTCTGCGAGGAAATCGAAAGTGACTGAATCTCCCTCTAATAGATCGGTTTCATCCACTGATATGCCGATGGTTGGGGGATCTACTACAACTTCTGGATCGAAAATAAAGTCATCCTCAGTTAAACTATCGGGGTCAACACCAATCAGTCTGGCTAGTTGGTCGTCTCCAACAAAAATCAGAGTGTCATCGTTGTCTGCGATTAAAGTTAAGTCCTCGAACCTAATACCCAAGCCAGCAATACCTAAAATATCCCCTTCAGAACTATCAAAGTCGGTGATGGTGTTGGGGGACTCAGGGATCTCACCCAAAGCTAACCAGAATTGGTCTGCATCGTCTCCTCCAGTGATAGTGTTATCACCCCCTTGAAGGAAAAAGCGATCGCTTCCTTCTCCTCCGAAGGCAGTATCGTTGCTGAGCAAGATAAAGGTATCGTTGCCCCCTTCACCGTTGAGGATGTTACCCCCAGTACCCCCTATGGTGTCGATAAGGTCATCTCCCCCACGAGCAAAGACAATATTTTCGGTGCCTTCAAAACCAGGAGGAGTTAGGCCAGCATCGAATATGTCTGCACCTTCGGTTCCAAAGAAGGGAACAAGATCGTCATCGATGGTTATGGTAACTCTATCTGCGTTGGGGTTAACCACATAGTCCAGAGATTCTTCATCTACCAAACTGTAGGTGAATCGTTCTAATCCTTCCCCTGGTCCGTCATCGATGATAGAGAAAGTGATGCTGGCATTGGTATCGATCAAAGTGACGACTAGACTACTATCATCATCTTCGATGGATACGGTGTCTATACCCTCTGTGGTGAACAGAGGATCTCCGTTTTCGTCGAATAGCTCGAATTCTCCTAACGCACCGGTAACATTACTGCTGATAAGGATGGTTACGGGATTATGTAACGATGGGACGGCTTTTTCTCCCCCTTGAGCGAGGAAGTCAAAGGTGACTAAATCCCCTTCTCGTAAGTCCGTGTTATCAACATTAATACTAACTGTGGGTTGTAAGAAATCGTCGTCGATGAGGGTGAAACTTCCCGTATTAGCTGCCGGGTTGAGAGCGTAGTTTAAACCATCCAGGTCTTCTACTAGGGTAAAGTCGAAGTCAATGGGAAGTTCTTCGATTTCGTCATCGATGGCGGTTAAGGAGACTGTTGCGGTTTCTTCGAGGAGGATAAATTCTAAGATACCTGGTTGTGTTTCGTCAGAAAATTCTCCAATGATCAACCCATCTAAGACTAACTCCTCAAACTGGGCTTCTAATACCTCGAGTTCTTCTACATTCAAGAACACCGAAAGACCCCCAGATAGATAGTTACCTTCCTGATCCAATTCTACTGTGGGGATGTCTTGGTCTGTAACGGTAAAGGTAATGGTTGCGGTGTCGTTGGGACCTCCTTCGAGTACATCGTCTGGATCAATATCTAGATTAACAATAGGTAGACCTAAGTTGAAGTTAACCCGATAAATATCGGCTCCAAACCGTTCCCCAAAAGTCCAACCACTACCACTGTTAGCTACATTGGGATCGTAGAAGTCGTTGCCCAATGCACTGATACCGGCGTAGTAAGTGGCTGTCTCTGGAGCGGTAAATAGGAGGTAGGGATCTCCTTCTGCTTGGAAGATTTCGTCCGGAGCTGCACTGTTATTATCGATGGCCAGTTCGTTACCATCGGCATCGAAGATACGCAAGATGGAGTCTAAGATAGAGTCCAGTCCTGCACTACCAATACCATTGGCATCGATGTCGATGACGATAGTTTCACCTTCTTCGAGCAAGAAACTATACATATCCACGTCTTCAGTTGCATCCACTGTGTTCCCTACAACTCGAAAACGCTCAGCGATTTCTCCATCGATGGTCACAGATAAATTACCTGTTGCTGGATCTAAACCTAAATCCACTGCGTCGGCGATGGTGTCGTTATTGGTGGTGCGACCATCGTTATCGGTGGGACCTTCGGAGGGTTCTCCTGGACCTTCTTCGGGGGGTTCGATGACCACGGAATCGGGGTTATCGGCGATGGTAAAGGTGACTGTAGTTGCCGCTTCATCCAGGGTGTAGTCCTCGTTTTCTATAATCGAGAAGGTAAAATCTTCGATCCCTTCTAAAGCATCCTCCGCAGGAATTTCGGGGTTAGTGGTTTCGTCAAATACTGCTAATTTGATGGTTGCGGTATTTTCAAAGATACGGAAGTAGAAGCCACTGGCATCCCCATTAGGTGCGGGGAAAGCACCACCGCTAACCTCGGCGTTGAAGACATCAAATTCCCCTAAAGCAGCCCGAGTTTCGCTGTCAACGTACACCAGCAAGCCTTCCGGGGCAATGTCCCCTGTGACGGTGAAGGTGATATTTAGCTCTGTGCCTTCGGATTCGATTAATTCGGTTGGCTCGATGGTTACTCCTACTTCGGGAGCGTCACCGCGGCCAGGAATCTGCTCTAAGGTATCGTAAAAGGTGATGCTGGATGTATTGGCTGCGTCATCTCCAACGTAGTCGGGGCTGTTGGCCAGAGAAAAAAGGATGGTTTCGGGGTTTTCGGGGTCATCGGTGTCTCGATCTCCTACGGGGAAGGGGAAGGAGGCGTTAGGACTGGTGAGGAGGGCCCGCAAACCGGCCACATTACCGTCTTCGTCGTAAATCGCTCCCAAAATTTCTCCCCCTACGGCGGTTCTAGGGGTTCCGGTCAAGTCATCTAGGAAGCTGGTAAAGTCCGTATCGCTTTTAATGATTACTTCTAATCCATCTTCGGGTATTTCTCCGTCCACTGCAAAAGTAAAGTTCAGTAGGGCGGCGGTTCCCCTTCCTGTGACCAAGGATTCGACGATTTCTGAGGAGATAATATCGTTGCCTTGAAAGGTACCAGGAACAGCGATAAAAGTGACCACAGGGCTATCAGGAGACTCCCCATCGAATTCCACAAAAGCCTCGATTTCTGAGTCTTCCGGGTTAATATCCACCGTCAATTCGTATTCTCCGGCACCGAGTCCAAAACGGGGACTGAGTAAGGCTCCATCTCCAGTTCCTTTGACGTTGGGATCGTAGTTTTCGTTGAATGCTTGGGATACCCCGATATAGTAGGTTCCGGCTTCATCCACTGTAAAGTCGATGTAAGCGTCTCTTCCAGACTCCAGCACTTCCCCTGGGGCAGATCCTGCGTCGTTGTAGACCAATTCGTTGCCGTCTGCATCGAAGAGTCGTAAATCCCCACCACCTCGTAAAACAATGCCGTCTGAGTTGGTAAAGGGAATGGAATCTAAATCAATGGTCAAGCGATCGCCCGCTTCTAACTCTACAGAATACATATCTACGTCTTCTGTTTGGTCCACATCGCGGTTGTTGCGGAAGTCAAAATCGATGGCTCCAGTAGCAATTCCGGTATTCCTTTCGGAGTTGATGGCGATGGGGATAGCGGTGGCGATGGTGTCGTCGGATTCTGCGCTTTCTACTCTGACAGGGCTTTCATTGAGGGTGTCGTAGATGTCAAAGGTAGCTTCGTTGTCTTCAGGTTTAGTGGTACTGATTTGATAGTCAGCGTCCTCTGCTGGCTCAACTAAGGTGAAGACGACGTTTTCTTTACCTTCTGCGTTGCCATCGTCCAGCACTGCGGCGGTGAGGGTTGCTATTTGCTCGGTGATGGAGATGTCAATGGTTCCACCCTCTACATCGATGTTCTTTATTTCCCCCCCTGTGACGGCAAAACTGTCGATGTCAAACTCTTCTAAGCTCTCTGTCTCTACTCTTACCAGGATTCCCGGTTCTGGAGGTAATCCATCCCTTGAGGGAGCTGCAACCACTTCTGGGGGAGGAGAACTGAGATTGAAGGTAAGGGTAGCGATGGTTGCTTCTTCTTCAACTAAATCCAGTGGTTCACCTTCGAGACTAACGAGAATTTTGCTCGTAGTTTCTTCCCCTAGCTGGATCGAAACCGTTTCTCCTCCCTCAGCGATTGTGTATTCTGGTAGGGGTTGTAGGACTAAATCGATGGTTTCGAGTCCCTCTTCGAGATCGTCTTCTGCAATTTGAATGGTAATGCTGGCTTCGGGTTCTGTAATCTTGAAGTAAAATCCTTGCCCTGCACCGTCGGGACTGGGAAAAAGCCCTCCAACTACTTCGGCGTTGAGCAGATCAAATTCCCCTAACCCTGCAACTTGGTCGGTTCTCAGGTAGGCGATTATTCCGTCTGGGGGAATTTCTCCTTCAACGTTAATGTCTAGGGTAATGGTTCCTTCTCCCTCTTTCAGAGGTGGAAACTGCGCTCCAATACTTCTGCCACGAATACTGATGCCAATTTCTGGAATTTCCTCTAATGGAGGTACTTGGTCTAAATTATCATAGACCCTGATACCTGCGGTTTCTGTACTGGCAATATACCCTTCCCCTTCTTCGATGAAAAAGTTGACGATTTGGGGTCCTGTTGCTTCTAAACCAACGCCGCTCTGGAAATTGACTACTGTGTTGGGACCGTCCATGCGAACCCTCAAACCGGTAGCTATTCCATCTTCGTTGTAGATGGCACTAATTACTTGACCCCCAAAGGCGGTGGGATTAAATTGGGCTTCATTGACAAACTCGGTGATATCTGGCAAGTCGGTGTTAACATCCACAATCAAACCGTCTTCGGGAATTACACCGTCGGATTGTAGCACCACGCTTAAGATGGGGATTCCGCTTTCTGTGGATTCGACTAGGTACGGGGCGATTAAGTCGTTCCCTGTGAAGGTTCCCCCCAACAAACCAAGGGTTACTTCGGGTAGTATTAGCTCGTCGTTGATGGTGACTTCTATAAAATTAGCATCTGGATCGACTTCGTATTTTTCTCCGTCCACCAGGGTAAAGGGTAATACTTCGGTGCCTTCTTCTTCCTCATCCTGGAGTACCGCTACTTTTACTGTAGCTGTGGGATCTGTGATCCGTAAAAACAGGGAACCAGCTATTTCGTCGGTGCCGACGATGCTTCCCCCGATAACTTCTACTCCCTCTACCACGGTTTCATTTTCTGGTAAGCGAGGGTTAGTGGCGTTAATGTCGAACTCGGCGATGGAACGGGGTGGTCCTTGCAGTTGCACCACCACTCCTTCTGCTGGAATGTCCCCGTCGGTGGTGAAAGTCAGTTCGATCACTGTCTGTTCTGACTCGATCAGGGTTGTGGGAGCTGCCGTTACTCCCACGGTGGGACTGGTGGCTGGTTCTACCCCATCGGTGACGGTAAAACTGCCACTGTTGGCGGTGGGGTCCACCAAGTAGCCGTCTCCTTCGGCTAGGGTATAGGTGTATTCTGTATCTTCTTCTTCTACTATATCGTCCAACACCGGAATGGTAATACTGGCTTCGCGCTCGGTGATGGTAAAGGTAAAGTTGCTCAGGAAACCATCTCCGGCTGCTTCGGGATCGGAGTTATTTTCGGCGGGATCTCCATCTTCTAGGGAAAAGCGATCGAGAACTCCGCCAACAACGAACCCGTTGTCAGGGTTGACAAAGCTATTGTCAAAGCGATAAAAAATATTTCCTGTCTCTGAATCAAAGCGAGTTTGAGCAACAACAAACTGCTGCATG
Source organism: Crocosphaera sp. Alani8 (assembly GCF_038442745.1). Classification (NCBI taxonomy): domain Bacteria; kingdom Bacillati; phylum Cyanobacteriota; class Cyanophyceae; order Chroococcales; family Aphanothecaceae; genus Crocosphaera; species Crocosphaera sp. Alani8. Next base: position 20,300 of record NZ_JARVCN010000283.1, on the reverse strand, counting down.
ATTCGGGCTACATCTCCCTCCAGGTTTACTGTAATACCTCCTGGGGGAAAGTCTCCTTCAACGGTGAAGTTCATCACCAGTGCTGTGCCTTCCGCTTCGCTGATCACTGTGGGGGTGATGTTCAAACTTACTACCGGCAAATCAGGTAACTGTTGTTCGTTGTCAACAAACACAACGGAACTACTGGCGGCTTCGGGAACAACTGTATAATTGCCCACGGGAACCCCATCCCTTTCTACGAAGTTAAGGTCATCCCCCTGAATACCTGTTAAAGGATCGGTTTCTCTTCTTCTATCAACTTCTAATCTGGACTTTACTGTAAATGTGGTTGGAGTAAACCCATCTAAGTTGACTTGATTGACTGGTTCTGAGGTTTCTTCGTTGATATCAAACGCAGGAAGGGTTAAGGATGCCTGGGTTTCTCCAGGGTTGATGATTATGGCAAAGCCACTGCTAGAAAAATCCCTGAAGGAGTCTCGATTGACTGTTAAATTGGTTTGGAAGTCAGGGTTATCGTCTAATGCTTCTACGTTAAGACGGTTGAGGATGTTGGGAGCATCGCTATCCACATATATTTTTAAGCCACCAATGGGTGCTGGTTCGTCTAGCTCAAAATTAAAAGTTAGCAGCGTTCCAAGAATTTCAACTACGGCATTGGGATAGGTCTCAAAGTTGGTTGAAGTAGAGAATCTGACTTGGGTCATTTTTTTCTTTTGAAGATTATTGTTATTTTTTCTAGGTAAGTATTGCTCGAAAGTTTTATATTTTTGAGACAATTCTTAAAATATTGAACACAGGTAAAGCCCTGCTGCCATGAACTATAGTAGTGAAAATGGCTACACAGGGTGCATAAGTGGGATTTTTCGTTGACCATTTTAACTGACAATAATAATAGGTATACTAGGGCTGGACTTGTAGTATTCTCAAGTCAGCTCTAATAATCCTCAGTTATAGACTTATTTAACCTAAAATTTAATTGATTTTAAAGGGTTAATAATAGACTCCTCAATAGTTTTTTTCATGATGCAATATATCATATCCATTTGTTACTTGGCTAGGATCTTTAAGATTTTATTAAGGTTGAATTATAATTGTGCAAAATTTGCACACTCTAATTTTTTTGTGAATGTTGTTGTATAATTGAGGGTTGCAGTGAAGCATTAAACAAGGAACAAACAATCATGGCAAAAAGAGTTCAAGTCGTACTTAATGAATCCATCAATAAGTTGGGAAAAAACGGGGATCTAGTGGAAGTGGCTCCAGGATATGCTAGAAATTATCTACTTCCTAAAAAATTAGTCACCCTTGCTACTCCTGGCATTCTTAAACAGGTAGAACAACGGAAAGAGAAGGAGAAACAAAGACTCCTAGCAGAAAGACAGGAGGCAGAAGGACGCAAAACAGCTCTCGAAACCATCAAACGCTTTACTATTCGTAAAGAAGTTGGGGAAGGAGAAGCTATTTTTGGAACTGTTACTACTTCAGAAGTCGCTGAGGCTATTCAAACAGCTACTAGTCAAGAGGTTGATCGCCGAGGTATCACTGTTCCAGATATTAACAAAACTGGCTTCTACGAAGCAACGGTTAAACTACATCCTGAAGTTACGGCAACTATTGAGATTCAAGTCGCTCCTCTTTAATAATGGGAGTGTTTGTCTTAAGGTAGGTTTTGACCTGCCTTAATGCCTGAATTTTTCCCACATACGTAAGAATAACATAGCCACTGCGTATTATCGTAGACGATAAACTAACAAAGTTGAGAGCAAGGGGTAGTCTTTAATATCAAGGCTTGGTAATTTGTTTATTTAATACAATTTATAATATTTTACCCCTTATCTCAACTGTATTTTACTGTGTAATTTCTGAATTATTAGTCTAAACCTGAATTATTTAACTATACTTAACATTGAGCTTGGTTTGATTGCAACCACTGAATTATAGATGATGGTAAAGGACTTCGTTTACGAACTTTTGGGGTAATGGAAACGTGTCTAGTTATTGCCTGAGCTATTAATTTATCTGAATTATTTTCAAAAAAAATTTGATATTTTATTTCAAACTCTGTTGCACTTAATTGAGTTGTCATCAGATTAATTTGTATGCGATCGCCACAAAACAAAGGTTGATAGAAATCTATGTTAGCGTGAACAATGGGAATAGCAACATCCGAATTTGTAAAAAATGTTTTTAATTCGATTTCTGCTACTTGTAAAGCATTTTCGTAAGCTTCGTGACAAATGGATAATAAGGTGGAAAAATAAACAACGCCGGCTGCATCAGTATCAGAAAAGCGGATAGTTCTACGATAAGGCATTAATTGATTTTCACAAAAATATAGCAATTTACGACTTGATCAGGTACAAAAAGTTATCACTTTGGGGAACAGAAAACAGTGGACGAGGAAGAGATAATCTTTCTAACCACTACAGCTATTCAGATATATTTTGCTCACTCGGCATATTTTCCATCATACTTTGAATTAAATTGTATTGGGTAAAATCTTTATTGCCTTGCCAATGTTCCCAAGCTTCAATATGTTTCATTCGTAAAGCCATTTCTAAAATTGATAACCCTTCGTCATGAATACTGACAGCTATTTCTTCAGTTTCTGGTAGGGGATGCTTAGATTTTTCTTCCATGTGAGCTGAGATTGCTTTATTTTGTTCCTCTTCCGTTTCGTGTTGAGCAATAATATCTTGAATTTCCTCTTCTAAGTCTTCTGGGGTATAAACAACAACATCATCTTGATCGAAAAATTCTGCAAAAGAATTAGGAGGTTGAGGGGTTTCATCGGGGGAACAACCAAATAATTTATTAACAATTCCTAGTCTAACAGGTTCGGCAGCGCGCCAATTTATTCTAGTATTAAAAAATTTTACTGCTTCTATTACCCGTTGAAACGATCGCACTTCCAGAATCATTAAATTGTCGCTCATAAAGCGAAAATAACCTAAAGGAATGGGGCGATTTTCTTTGGGAATTTTATTATAAGACTGTTGAAAACGAATTTTTTGAGCTTCTTCTTTGTAAAACCAATACCAGTGATCGCTCTTTTCATAATACTCCGTACATTTTAATTTATTAAACACCCCCAAAACCGTCTTTTTATTGGTGACGTAATAATAAAGTCTAGCTGGTTGATAAGGTTCTCCAGTGATGTTAGTAATTAAATTTGATTGTACAGATGTTGTTGTCATATCAGAACAGAAAGAGAATGTTTTAGATAAGGAGTCACTATATCAAGCGTCTCTATATCCTAAGTTAACAACTTGTTTCAAAACTAATCTTAAAAAAATCTAAAATTGTCATTTATAAATCTTTTTTCTCAATTAGCGTCAATTTTCATGGAGTTTAATTCTAAAAAAAAACAAAAGATCCTTAAATCTGTGATAAAAAAGCCCATCATTTCTAAAAGTTTGTCTTACCGTTGTTAAGTAGGTAATCGTCTAAACCATCAACCACTGTGAAGATTCCAAGTAACATTATCACCTTACTCGTTGGTATCGTCATTACACTAGTCAGTCTTTGGTACGGTCAAAATCATGGCCTGTTGCCAGTGGCTGCCTCTGAGGATGCCAAACAGGTAGACAACATATTCAACCTGATGATGACTATTGCAACGGGACTTTTTCTCTTGATAGAAGGGGTCTTGGTCTATAGTGTCATTCGATTTCGTCGTCGTAAAGGGGATACTAGCGACGGACCACCTATCGAGGGAAATGTTCCTCTAGAAATTCTCTGGACGGCTATTCCCACTGTTATTGTCTTCATACTCGCGCTGTACACCTTTGAAGCGTATAACAATATGGGGGGACTAGATCCTGTAATTTCTAAAGATATGGCTCCCCAACAAGTAGCTATGGGTGGTCAACAGCGTCAAATAGCTTTGGGAATTGGTAAATCTGCAACAGAAGAGAATCCTGCTATCGTGGTAGATGTCAAAGCTATTCAATACGCGTGGATTTTCACCTACCCCGAAACGGGTATCGTTTCTGGTGAGCTTCATGCTCCTATCGATCGTCCTGTGCAACTGAACATCAATGCAGGGGATGTACTCCATGCCTTTTGGGTTCCCCAACTGCGCTTAAAACAAGATGCTATACCGGGCCGAGACGTATTTTTATCCTTTACCGCTAACCGCGAAGGAGATTATCCTATCATTTGCGCCGAACTCTGTGGCGCGTATCATGGAGGCATGAAATCCGTACTCCATGTGGATAGTGCTGAAGCCTACGCTCAATGGGAGCAAGCTAATAAACCCGTACAAGAAGCCAATATGGGAGAAACTGCCGTTGTTACTCCCCAAGAAATGAGCGATGGTGAATATCTTAGCCCTTATGCCGAAGAAATGGGCATGAATGACAATATGGTTGCCGAACTGGTTAACCACAATTCCCATCACGATTTTTAACCCTTAGAGAAGTCCTTTCTTAGACTGAGTCTCCCTATCTAGCTTTAACCTCAACATTAAAGAGTTTGGGTTCCCTAGCTTTGTCAACCTTCTCCCATTGGACTTCTCCTTTAGACCCCTGACTCAAGGTCTTATCTGTACCTAAATTTTGCCAAGTCTATCGTAATCATTGATAAACCTTCTATGACAATCACCGTCGAATCAACCCACATGGAACATCAAGAAAGGAAGTGGACGGACTACTTCACTTTTTGTACCGATCATAAGGTGATCGGTATTCAATATTTAGTCACGTCCTTCGCGTTCTATTTTATCGGTGGGGCATTTGCTGAGGTTATTCGTACAGAACTCGCTACCGCCGATCCTGACTTTGTTACCCCGGCCATGTATAACCAATTCATGACCATACATGGCACTATTATGATCTTTTTATGGATCGTACCTGCTGGGGCTGCCTTTGCCAATTATTTGATCCCGTTGATGATCGGGGCTGATGATATGGCATTTCCTAACCTTAATGCCGTAGCTTTCTGGTTAACTCCTCCTGGGGGTATCCTCTTGCTGCTGAGTTTCTTTGTGGATGGGGGTGCAGCACAAGCTGGTTGGACTTCTTACCCACCTCTCAGTTTAATTAGTGGGGTATGGGGTCAAGAAATTTGGATTTTAAGTGTGTTATTGGTGGGAACTTCCTCTATTTTGGGAGCGATTAATTTTGTCACCACCATCTTTAAGATGCGAATTAAAGATATGGATTTGCACAGTATGCCTCTATTTTGTTGGTCTATGCTGGCAACCTCCGCTTTAATCTTATTATCCACCCCCGTACTAGCTGCTGCCTTAGTTCTCTTATCTTTCGATTTGATCGCCGGTACCAGTTTCTTTAACCCCACAGGTGGGGGAGATCCCATCGTTTACCAGCATATGTTCTGGTTTTACTCCCACCCTGCTGTGTACATCATGATTTTGCCCTTCTTTGGGGTAATTTCCGATGTCTTACCGGTTCATGCTCGTAAGCCAATCTTTGGTTATCGTGCCATCGCCTATTCTAGTTTAGCCATCAGTTTTCTCGGTTTAATTGTATGGGCGCACCATATGTTTACCAGTGGTACTCCTGGATGGTTGCGTATCTTTTTCATGGCTGCCACCATGCTCATTGCAGTTCCCACAGGAATTAAAATCTTTAGCTGGTGTGCCACTATTTGGGGCGGGAAACTGAACCTCAACACCGCTATGTGTTTTGGTATTGGTTTCATTGCTACCTTTTTGGTGGGAGGTTTAACAGGGGTTATGTTATCTTCTGTTACCTTTGATATCCATGTTCACGATACCTACTTTGTAGTGGGACATTTCCATTATGTTCTCTTTGGTGGGGCTGCTATGGGACTGTTTGCAGGGTTCTATCATTGGTTCCCCAAAATGACGGGGAAAATGATCAACGAACCTCTAGGAAGGGCCCACTTTATCCTACTTTTCATCGGCTTAAATATCACCTTTTTACCTATGCACGAATTAGGGTTATTAGGGATGAACCGTCGTATTGCTTTATATGACATTCAGTTTGAACCTTTGAACCAAATTTGTACTTTGGGTGCATATATTTTAGCCTTGTCTAGTCTTCCCTTTGTGATTAACATTTTCCTCACTTTGATTAAAGGAGAAAAAGCAAGTCGTAACCCTTGGCGCGCTTTCACCTTAGAGTGGCAAACCTCCTCTCCTCCTGCGATCGAAAACTTCGATGAAGAACCCATTTTATGGGCAGGTCCCTATGACTACGGTACCGACTCCGAAGGTGTGGATGATGAGGAAACCATCGAAGATATGTTAGCCGAAGTTGGGTCTAATTCTAAGTAGTTTTTTCCTCTTCTGGGCTTAATAAAATTAAGCCCTCACTGCTCTTTTTTTTACCTTCATTAAATCATTTCAACGTTTCAATTTCTTATGCAAGGATCAGCGATTCAACAACCTCAAGGAACAGTTCCTGAACACAGTGGCCATCACGGTGGACACGGAGGACATCCCGATCATCGACTCTTTGGAATTGCTCTGTTTTTAGTAGCAGAAAGTTCTATTTTCCTGGGCTTATTTGCAGCCTTTTTAATCTATAGAACCATTTTACCTGTTTGGCCACCAGAAGGCACTCCAGAACTAGAATTATTATTACCTGGAGTCAATACTATTATCCTGGTTACCAGTAGTTTTGTCATGCACAAAGGACAAGCTGCTATCAAGAAAAATGATGTTTCTGGTTTGCAACTGTGGTTCGGTATTACTGCAGTTATGGGTATTATTTTTCTCATTGGCCAAATGTATGAATACTTCCATCTAGAGATGGGGTTAACTACTAACTTATTTGCCAGTTGTTTCTACGCTTTAACCGGTTTTCATGGTCTTCATGTGACCTTTGGACTGTTATTAACTTTAGCTGTTTTATGGCGTTCTCGTAAACCGGGACACTACACCAGCGAGTCCTTTTTTGGTGTGGAAGCAGCCGAACTTTACTGGCACTTTGTTGACGTGGTTTGGATTCTACTTTTTATCTTGGTTTATTTACTGTAAACCTTGTTTCACAGACTTGTGAATTCCCCCAACTTTAGAAGTTGGGGCTTTTTTATAACTTAAACAAATACTTGATCTTCTTATGGATATGATTGTCGAAACTGTCTAAAGCTTTTTCATATGGTTTATTATCGCAAATATGTATAAATCTTAAAAGCTTGCTCAATGTTTTGGAGTGAAAAAATTCTCTATATAAGATGTATTACACTGGTGTTAATCTACCCTAAAATATTGGCTATTGCACTGAGAAAAAATTTGTAATTTCTGAACTGATGATCTATACTCAAAAAAGTTAGATACTTGTAGCTTATTGATTCCCTCTGTCGATACTGCGGAGGTTATGTTTCAAGGGGTAGCATATACACTCTAAAACCTGTCTTAGCTTGACTTAGAGCACCTCTCGGGTTGTGATAAGTTAGAATACACTGCAAAGTATCTAGCTATTTTGTTTCTACTAATAAATATGGGGACAACTTCTTTAGATTTACCGCAAGAAGAATTAAAAAGACACTTTGAGCAGTTAAAAACACGCCAGGATGTTGCTAGATTACTCCAGGTTAGTGACTATCAACTGCGCTATCATTTGTATATATACCCTATTGATAAAGCATACACTACCTTCAAAATTCCAAAAAAGTCAGGTGGACACAGATTAATTACTACCCCTAAAACATCTTTAAAAATTCTTCAACATAAACTTAATCAAGTTTTAAGTAGCGTATATAAAGTAAAACCATCAGTACATGGTTTTGCCCTTCAAAAAAGTATTGTTACTAATGCCAATATACATATCAAACAACGATACATTCTAAATCTTGATCTTGAAGATTTCTTTTCCTCTATTAATTTTGGAAGAGTTCGAGGACTTTTTCTTTTATTCAACATTTAAAAGCGGCTTGGCAATGGTTGAAAAATGAAAATAAATTTTATGATTTTGAAATAGAATATAAGGAAGATTTAGAGCCTAATAAGCAAGGTAGTAGTCAACTTCTTGAAGTATGTAAACAGTTTTGTAAACAGAAGCAAATTACTCCCATGATTGCTATTTTTGATCGAGATGAGCCTAACATAATGAAAAAGATTCATGATGATTCTCAAGGGTTTAAAAATTGGGGCAATGGCGTTTATTCTTTTGCTTTACCTATCCCTAACCATCGTCAAGATGTTAAGGAGATTTGTATAGAACATTATTATCAAGATTCAGAAATTAAGCGCACAGACAAGAGAAATAGAAGACTTTTTCTAAGTGACGAGTTTCACTCAAACAGTGGTAAACATTTAAATAATCCTCAATTAAATACTACTGAAATAAATAAATTAAAGTCTAATCAACTCAAAATCATAGATGATAAGGTTTTTGATTCTGAAAATAATAATGTGGCATTGTCAAAAAATGACTTTGCTACCTATATATACAATAAAGAAGAAGGTTTTAATGATTTTGGTTTTAGAGCATTTCAAGAAGTTTTTGAAATAGTTAACAAAATTTTGATTTATCACTATAAATAAGTGTGTTATACTAAAGTTTTTTCTTTGATAATTTTAATAATAAGTTAATAAAATTTATTCGACAATTGTTACCATTAATCAGAAGAATTAGGGGATGATATTATTGTTCTTCTTAACCCAAAGACGGAAGAAATTGAAAATGTAGAAATTTTATTTTTCTCTCGACGTATGCAACAAAATAAAGAATAAACTCTTCCATTTATCGCCGATTTTCGTTTAGCTAATATTCTTTAACCAATCATGAATATGGAATATAATATAATGTAGATAATTTAGAGGTAAAATTATGAGTCTACTTATTTCTGATGAAATTCTTAATTCTGTTGGTTTATCAGACCAAGAATTATTAGTTGAGATTGCTATTATGTTGTTTCAAAAAGAAAGAGTTAGTTTAGGGAAAGCGAGTAAAATAGCTAAAATGAATTATGTGGAATTTCAAGAACTATTAGCTACACAAAATATTCCAATACATTATAATATTGAGGAATTTGATCAAGATGTTAAAACCCTAAAGGAGACAGGTTGGTTATGATTATTGTTAGTAATACTTCTCCTTTAAGTAGTTTGGCAAAGATTGATCGACTCAATCTATTAGAAGAAATTTATCATAACATTATTATTCCTCAAGCTGTGTATGATGAATTAATTGACATCAAAGCAGGAAAAAAGATAAATAATACTATTAAAAATGCAAATTGGATACAGATTAGAGCAATAACAAATAAACAATTAGTTAGTAAATTAGAACATAATTTAGATAGAGGAGAAGCAGAAGCTATTACTCTATCAGTAGAATTAAAAGCTAATCTGTTATTAATTGATGAAAGGTTGGGGAGAAGAGAAGCTAATCAACTAGGATTAACAGTAACAGGGGTTTTAGGAGTGCTTTTAATTGCTAAGAAAAGAGGATTAATTAATCAAGTTAAAGTGGTAATGGATGAATTAATCTTACAAACAACATTTAGAGTTAGTAGTAAACTTTATGATCATATTCTCAAAGAAGTTAACGAATAGGATAATTATTATGTTAGAGCAAAAAATTAAGCCTATTCATTTAAAAATAATAAGGATCAACGTTAGTTAATCCCTACAATAAATTCTATCTTTACTAATTAACTTGGTTCAAGAATAACAGATAGTTGATTACCGTTATAGTTGCTATTTCCATCTTGGTTAGCAACATCAGATAATCTCTCTACGATGCTGTCTAATTTTTCCCTACCTAGTCTTATAAATGCACGTTCCCGTCCCCTAAATCTCATAGAGAATTTAACCTTTGAACCATTTTCAAGGAACTTTCTCGCTTGTCTGAGTTTTGTGTTTAAGTCCCCTGTATCTGTGCAATATCTTAACTTAACTTCCTTGAGAGTGGTTTCAGTGCGATTTTTCTTAGCTGAAGATTCTTTTTTCTGTAACTCGTACTTAAACTTACCGTAATCAATAATTTTGCACACTGGGGGTGATGCGTTGGGTGCAACTTCTACCAAATCTAGTCCAGCGTTTTCAGCTAAGTATATAGCAGCAGACAAGAGTTGAATACCTAGTTGTTCTCCATGTTGGTTAACAACTCTAACCTCTTCGGCGCGAATGTTCTGGTTAACTCGATACTTACTGTTTGTGTTTGCGGTAACGGGCTGATTTCTTCTTCTGGGTCGTCCCAAACTATGTAATTCCTCTTAAACTTAACTACGTTTTTTTACTACAATTATTTGTATCATATCATGTACTATCAGTTATTGCAACCTTGTTTAACAATGTGACAATTATTAAACTGTCCGTTACATATTGCATTCTGAAAACCAAAGGTATATCTTAGTAGTGTATCGAAGATAAATCGGTACTTCGTGGTGTGAGTGAGTTAGTAGAAAAGCATCTGGGGTCGAAACACGGCAAGACTCCCAGGTGCTTTTCTCATTGCAATCTATCTGCCTGAACAAAAATAAAGGTTACATTAGGCAGTATGCAGGGTTAGGGTTACAGCTATATTCACATAAGTTGATAGAGTTGGCTTTATTAAAGATTACAAAAATAAAAGATAAACCAATAATAAGTTAAGGTAAATAATACGACACTTGAACAACTTTTTATGAATTTTTTTGATTACTCCTGACAAGTAATATATAAAGGTTTGACTAAATCTTTGTGATAATTTTATAATCTCTGCCCCATCTATTATGATAAGCTAGGTGAACTAAAAAAATAACTTAAAGTTTTCTCAGCTGTTTATAAGTATTATGAGTTCTATCAATGAGCAACTAACCCAGAAGTTTCAAGAAGCTCTAGAAAAGTATTTTGGAGAAGATTTCAAAGGGGTTGATCCTCAAGTCACAACTGCCAGGGATCTCAGACATGGCGATTATCAGGCGAATATTGCCCTTCCTTTAGCCAAGAAATTAGGAAAAAATCCTAGAGAAATTGCTCAAATTATTGTTAGTAATTTATCCTTGGAAAATATTTGTACAACTCCTAGCATTGGTGGACCTGGGTTTATCAATCTAAAATTAAAACCAAGTTATTTAGAAAAAGAATTAAACTTTTTAAAGGACGATCAGCGTTTAGGCATTGACAAAGTTTCTAAGTCTCATCGAGTTATTGTTGACTTTTCTAGTCCTAATATTGCCAAAGAAATGCACGTAGGACATTTGCGTTCGACTATTATTGGTGATTGTATTGCCCGAACTTTAGAATTCTTAGGTTATGATGTTTTAAGACTGAATCATGTGGGAGATTGGGGAACACAGTTTGGAATGTTAATTACTTACTTAAAAGAAGTTTATCCTTCTGCTTTAATTAAGCCTGATGCTTTAGAAATAGGTGATTTAGTAACTTTTTATAAACAAGCAAAAAAAAGATTTGACGAAGATACACAGTTCCAAGAAGTTGCTAGAGAAGCAGTGGTAAAATTACAATCAGGGGATCAAGAAAGTCGCCAAGCTTGGCAGTTGCTTTGTGATCAATCCCGTCGAGAATTTCAAAAAATTTATGATGAATTAGATGTTGAACTGACAGAAAGAGGGGAATCTTTTTATAATCCTTATCTAGAAAATGTTATTATAGCCTTGGATACAGAAGGAGTTCTTGAAAAAGATCAAGGAGCGCAATGCGTTTTCTTGGAAGGTTTTACTAATAAGTCGGGTGATCCTTTACCTTTAATTGTTCAGAAATCTGACGGCGGTTATAACTACGCAACTACAGATTTAGCAGCTTTGAGATACCGTATTCAAGAAGATAATGCTAAACGGATTATTTATGTAACCGACGCAGGACAATCTAATCATTTCGCTCAGGTTTTTCAAGTAGCTAAAAAAGGAAAATTATTACCGGATACAGTAGAAGTGACTCACGTTCCTTTTGGTTTAGTTAAAGGAGAAGATGGGAAAAAATTAAAAACTCGTTCGGGGGAAACTATTAAACTAAAAGACTTATTAAACGAAGCTGTAAATCATGCTCGCAAAGATTTAGAAAATCGCTTACAATCGGAAGAGAGACAAGAATCAGAAAGTTTTATCGATAATGTAGCTGAAGTAGTGGGAATTAGTGCGGTTAAATATGCTGATTTAAGTCAAAACCGTGTTAGCGATTATATATTTAGTTACGATAAAATGTTGGCTTTACAAGGTAATACAGCCCCTTATATGTTATATGCTTATGCTAGGATACAAAGTATTAGCAGAGAAGGAAATATTGACTACGAAAATCTAGGCAGTAATGGACAAATAATGCTTAAAGAAGACACCGAGATTGAGTTAGGAAAATATTTATTGCAACTGAGTGAAGCTATTAAAGAAGTGGAAAATACTCTACTACCTAACCGTCTTTGCGATTATCTATACGAACTTAGTAAAAAATTCAATCGTTTTTATGAGAATTGTCCTGTACTAAAGTCAGAAGAGTCCATAAAAATATCTCGTTTACTCTTGTGTAATTTAACAGCAAGAACCTTAAAACTGGGATTGTCTTTACTGGGTATATCGGTCTTAGAAAGGATGTAAAATATTAGTAAGGGCTTATTTGTATTACACCCTTACTGAATTCTATTTAATCGGTGGATGAACTTAACTTTTCCTGAGCAAGCCGTCTTTTTTTAGCGTATAATTGGATAGATGCTGCCATAGCAATAACTAAAGCAAAAATTAGCCAAGTGGTTAAATCTAAGGGTAAGTTATTCTTAAAAATAGCCAACAAAACAATCACAACTAACAAAACTGTTGGAGCCTCATTTAATGCCCTAAATTGTTGTCCTGTCCATTGACATTCCCCTTGCTCTAACTGTCTCATGATTTTTCCACAGTAAAAATGATAGGCTAATAACAGCACAACAAAGGCTAATTTAATATGCAACCATCCCGATTTTAATACATCAGGTTCAGTGGAAATTAAACCAATGGCCATAGTTACAGCAACTGCCATACCAGGGGTAGTGATGATATTATAAAGACGCTTCTCCATAATTTCATACTGTGTTTTAAGAATACTTCTTTCTGGTTCTTCTTTTTCTGATGCTTCAGCATGATAAACAAACAGTCGAACTAAATAAAATAATCCTGCAAACCAAACAACAACGCCAATCAAATGAAAAGATTTAAACCAATAATACGCCATAATAATCTAACGATTTCTCCTTTAACAATCTCTGGAAACGAGTTTATCGAGTTTAGGTTAATGTTCAAAAAATCTTAAATAAAAATTAAGAATTCTTATTTTTTAAGATACCATTTTTTCAACCCTGAAATCTGAAGTGCTTTTATTGAACTGTTTTTTGGGGACAAATAGTACAATATCAAGACATTTACCTATCAACGGAAAATTTTCCTGCCGTAATAATTTTTGTAAATAATTATTATTGTTGCTTTATTCTGGGGCAGTCCATGCTGTAAAAGTATAATTGACTATACCTTGATTGTAATGGAAAATAGCGAATTCAGAGAAAGAGAACCTCTCTCAAGTTTAATCCTATATTATCTTTTTAAAAGCCCTATTCTCGTTCCCATGTATCACATTTACTTTCGGGGACGAGTTTATGGTCTAGAAAACGTGCCGAAAAAGCATCCTTTGGTGGTAGTATGTAATCACGCAAGCTATTTCGATCCCCCATTCCTATCCTCCTGTCTAGGTCGTCCCGTGGCTTTCATGGCGAAAGAAGAGCTATTTAGCGTACCTATTCTAAAAGAAGGAATTCGTCTATATGGAGCTTATCCTGTCAAACGAGGAGCCAGCGATCGCAGTGCTATCCGTTCAGCCTTAGCAGCCGTCAAAGATGGGTGGTTAGTGGGCATTTTCATGCAAGGAACCCGTACTGCTGATGGTGTCATAGATGATCCCAAACTAGGGGCGGCTATGATAGCAGCTAAAGCACAAGTTCCCTTGTTACCAGTGTCCTTATGGGGAACAGAAAAAATCTTAAAAAAAGGCTCACCTATTCCTCGTTCCGTCCCCTTAACCATGCGCGTTGGAGAGATTATTCAACCTCCTGAGTCCAATAAACGTCAAGCTCTAGAAGACGTAACCCAAAAATGTACAACCGTAATTAATCAACTTCATGCGTTAGGACGTTAAATATATAGCATTTCTCATACTTGTGAGGTACAGAGGTGATCTCTTTGAGGCAGGGGGCAGGGGGCAGGGGGCAGGAGTTAAGTGTACTTCATGGGTTAGGACGTTAAATATAGTTATGTGTTTGTTTTAAGTGACTAAAACAGAGCAATTTCTATAATTAAGAAATTGTTTTTTTTTAGAATAAAATAAGCAGGATCGGGTAGATTGATAGCTAACAATCATACCCAGTCACCATGAGCGGTTCTTCAGAAAGCAGTAATAATTTTCAAGTTTGCGATCGCGATCTTCCTCCAGAAATTCTCAAACTTTATTCTCAGTCCGATGCTATTGCCATTGATACAGAAACTATGGGATTAATTCCCCAAAGAGATAGACTTTGTTTAGTGCAACTATGCGATTCCACTGGTTATGTAACAGCAATTCGTATTGAAAGAGGACAAAAAGAAGCTCCCAATTTAAAACAACTATTAGAAAATAAAAATATTGTCAAAATTTTTCACTATGCTCGGTTTGATGTGGGTCAATTTAAGTATAATTTTGCCATCGAAACTACACCAATTTTTTGCACTAAAATAGCTAGTAAACTCGGAAGAACTTACACCGGATCTCATGGTTTAAAATCCTTAGTACAAGAATTAGAAGGAGTAGAACTTGATAAAAGTTCTCAAAGTTCTGACTGGGGCAATAGTCAAAAGTTATCCGAGGCACAACTGAGTTATGCCGCCAACGACGTTAGATATTTAATCCCCCTCAGAGAACAATTAATAACTATGTTGCAAAGGGAAGAAAGATGGGAAATTGCCCAAAAATGTATGAAAGTTATTCCCGTATTCGTGGAGTTAGACTTAATGCATTATAAGGATATTTTTGAACATTGAAGGATGTAGAATTTACCATTGATAATTGATAATGGATAATTAGAAAACTTCAAGGTACGATAAAGATAGCGTCATTGATATCAATCCGAAGAGAGGTAAATTATGTCAGAAGCATTAGCTTTAACCCCCGATAATGTAGAAACCGTCCTAGACGAAATGCGTCCTTATTTGATGGCAGACGGTGGTAACGTTGAATTGGTAGATATAGAAGGTCCCATTGTCAAACTACGCTTACAGGGAGCTTGTGGGTCTTGTCCTAGCTCAACCATGACCCTAAAAATGGGTATTGAAAGACGCTTAAGAGAGATGATCCCAGAAATCGCCGAAGTAGAACAAGCGTTTTAAGCTCTGGCTACCCTCGTCAGTCAAAACGAGGGTTTTTGATAAATAATTTGGCCAGGAGTCCGTTACCCAGATAATATAGAAGTCGTCCCCCATAATTAACTTGCCCCGAGGACAAACGTGAAGCTATTTGTCTATCATACTCCCGAACTAACCCCAACAGACCATCTACCCGACTGTGCCGTAGTTATAGATGTTTTACGAGCTACCACCACCATCGCCACCGTGCTAGAAGCAAGCGCAGAAGCAGTGCAAACTTTTAGCGATATTCAACAGTTAATGACAGTTAGTGAGCAATGGCTACCAGAAAAACGCATTCGGGCAGGGGAAAGAGGCGGAACAAAAGTGGAAGGGTTTGATCTCGGCAATTCCCCTTTGGATTGTAATCCAGAAACCGTAGGCGGTAAACGTTTCTTTTTAACAACCACCAACGGAACCCGCGCTCTACAACGGGTGCAAAAAGCCCCCACCGTGATTACTGCAGCCATGATTAACCGACAAGCTGCTGTTAACTACATTGTAGAAAATCAACCAGAAACCGTGTGGTTAGTGGGATCGGGATGGGAAGGAGGTTATTCCCTAGAAGATACCGTTTGTGCAGGAGCGATCGCCCACGCTTTAATCAGCAATGATCCTCAAAGTGTAGAGGTGAGTAACGATGAAGTCATAGCGGCTAGCGCATTGTATACCCAATGGCACGATAATCTGTTAGAAATGTTTCACCGTTCCAGTCATGGTCAAAGATTGCTACGGTTAAACGGTCACGAAGATTTACAGTATTGCGCTAAAAGTGACATTGTAGATGTATTGCCGATACAAAAAGAACCAGGAGTTTTAGTGAAATTCTCCTAAATATCCTAAGCTATTTCAGCTTTCGTGTCTCGCTGAGGAGCGCGCATTTATGAAAGTTTTGGTGTTGAGTTGGGAATTCCCTCCCCGTATTGTGGGAGGTATTGCCCGTCATGTTGCAGAACTATATCCAGAAATCGTTAAATTAGGCCACGAAATCCATTTAATTACGGTGGAATCCGGGCAAAGTCCCCCTTATGAATTAGTCGACGGAGTTCATGTTTATCGTGTCGCGGTATCAGAAGCCAACGACTTTTTTCAATGGATTGTGCAGATGAATAACAGCATGGGTCATCATGGAGGACAATTAATCCAAAATAAGGGGCCTTTTGATTTGATTCATGCCCACGACTGGTTAGTTGGCGATGCTGCCATCGCCCTCAAACATCTGTTTAAGATTCCTCTCATTGCTACTATTCACGCGACGGAATACGGTCGTTACAATGGAATTCATAACGATACCCAACGCTATATTGCCAACAAAGAGAGGGTTCTGATCTATAATTCTTGGCGCGTGATCGTTTGTAGCGATTATATGCGCGATGAACTGAGAAGGGCTTTTGAAACTCCCACGGATAAAATGGATGTTATCTATAATGGGATTCGGGCTGAGAAAAAACGCAAAGATCCTGATTTTGATTATTTGGCTTTTCGTCGTCAATTTGCCCTAGATCACGAAAAAATTATCTATTATGTGGGGAGAATGACCCGTGAAAAGGGTATTTCTATCCTCTTACAAGCAGCAGCCAAGGTGCTATGGGAGTTAGAAGGAAATGTTAAAGTAGTGATTATTGGTGGTGGAAATAGTGAGCATTTACAAACCGAAGCCCATGAGTTAAAAATTGCTGATCGTTGTTGTTTTACAGGGTTTATGTCCGATGAAGACTTAGATCGCTTTCAAACCATCGCCGACTGCGCTGTATTTCCCAGTTTGTACGAACCTTTTGGCATTGTCGCCCTAGAAAGTTTTGCCGCCCGTGTTCCTGTGGTAGTATCCAGTACAGGGGGTTTACCAGAAGTAGTTCATGATCAACAAACCGGTATCGTTGCCGAGGTGAATAACCCCGATTCTCTGGCTTCGGGAATTCTCAAAATATTAAGGAATCCTGACTATGGCCAGCAGTTGGTAGAAAAAGCATACAAAGAGTTAGCCTTGCGTTTTGGTTGGCCAGGGTTGGCTAAACAAACTGGTGACGTTTATCAGGTAGTGTGTCAAGAGCGATCGCAAATTCATTGGGAATAGTTGACAATGAACAGTTAACAGTTATCGGTAAAAAGATAGAATAGTAATGATGAGCAGATTGGGTATGGTCAATGAAGTGGATCGTCTATTTTGCCTTAACCATTGTTGTTTATATTATTATAGTTGCGAAATTAAAAGTAAAAATCCAAAGAGAAAAAGTTAAAGAAGCTTATATCTTTTGGAATACTTTGGTTTTTTTTCTCGTCTTTGAATTTGTTTTTATTGAGTCTCTTTTTAGTAATTATTTATTGCATATTTTCGGTTTATTCTTATCATTTATTTATTCTATTTCTGTTTATATTTACTTGAAATCTCTTAGAAAAGATGTTGAAACTATTTTTTATCAACTATTAGAACAAAGTCAAGGGCAAATTAGTATATTGACATTTATGCAAGCTACAGAACTTCCCTCCCATGAAGCTCAAGACTATTTAAACCAAAAATTAAGAGAATTGAGAGGTAACCGTCGTAGCACCCGTGGTAATGTTTATTATGAATTTAGTGGTTGGCAAAATTATTAAACTAGTAAACAGAAAAAATAGTAAGACCAATTTCAAAAAGTCTCGCGACACATTCCCGTAGGGATCAACGGCCTTTGACCCCTACAACATAAATATCTGTAGTCTAAGTTAATGAAAATGGTATAAAAAACGTTCAAAAATCACATCTTAATTGCTACAAATAGGTTATCTTTCTAACTTATGTATTTTAATTAAAACTAACCTAAAACTTAAGATGTACTAGATTCGAATGGAGTTTTGTTATGATCAGAACAACAAGCATTTGTGCAACAGAGGCAATCAAATTATGCTATGGTGATACCTGAGACAAAAAAATATAACTAACCGCAAGCACTAAGAGAATTATGAAAAAGGGCATTGCTTTAATATCAACATTGTTTGTCCTCGTTTTAGGGATTTCTAGCTGCGGAAGACAAAATGGGACACCAAACAATAATTCTTCTATCAAAGAAGTTAGATTTGGTAGTTTTTCAGTAGCTGTGGATTATGGACCTTATCTAATAGCTAAAAATCAGGGGTGGTTCGAGGAAGTTCTTGAACCAAAAGGAATCGAAGCTAAGTATGAATTATTTCAGTCTTTACCACCTATTAATGAGTCTCTGGCAACCGATAGAATTGATGTTGTGTTTCAAGCTGCGCCTCCTGCCATTGTCGGTAAAGCTGCCGGAATAGGTGTAGAAATTGTTGGTATTTCTTCTACATTGGTTCAGGAAATTTTAGTTTCTAGTAATTCTACTATTAACAGTGCAAAAGATTTAAAGGGACAAAAAATAGCAGTTTTGGCAGGAAGCAGCTCTCATTACGGACTGTTAAGAATATTAGATAATGCTGGAGTGAAAGCATCTGATGTCGAAGTAATTGATCTCACCCCTCCTGATGCAAAAAATGCTTTCCAAACAGGTCAAGTAACAGCATGGGCTGTTTGGCCACCATTTGTGGAGCAAGAGGAAATCGCAGGAACAGGAAGGGTACTTCCTCAAGGAGATGCCTACATTAACAGCATTATGGCAGTACGAAGCAAGTTTGCGCAGGAAAATCCTCAACTTGCTCAGGAATTAGTTGACGTTCTTGAAAGATCAAAGCAATGGATGATAGATAATCCTGATCAGGCTCAACAAATTGTAGCCCAAGAACTCAGTCTTTCTTTAGAGGTAATTCAACGAGCTTGGCCAAGACACGATTGGACTGCTCAACTTACCCCCGAAGTGGTTCAAGACATTCAAGCAAAAGCCGATTTTCTTCTTAACACTGACTTTATCCAAAATCAAGTTAATGCATCTGAGTTAGTCAATACCTCTTTCTCACAGTCAAATCAACAATCTCAGATCATTTTTACAGATCCCATTAGCTTACTACCGCAACTGCCAATATTTCCTACACTAATCCCTAATGCTCAGTAGCACTGATTACGGAGATTTTAATGAAACAAACTATGACTAGGGGAAATGGTCAAATTAGTTGGTTACTGAAAGTCCTACAACTAATAATTTTTCCTTGCATTCTCCTACTAGCTTGGGAATTTTCGGTACGTTGGGGATGGTTGCCGGAGACCTTAATCGCTTATCCTAGTCAGGTTGTGGTGAAATTTTTTGTCATGCTCACAGATGGGCGGTTATTAGAACATTCATTAATCAGTCTAAAGAGATTATTTTTAGGCTTTTCCTTGGGGACTACTTTAGGAATTATCATGGGAACATTAGTGGGTTACTCAAGATTTAGTGCTAGACTGTTCGAGCCTTCTATTTTAGGATTAATTCCTGTCCCTCCTATCGCTTGGATTCCCTTGTTGGTAATTGTCTTTGGCATTGGAGAAGCCTCTAAAATAGCCCTAATTTCTATTGGTAGCTTCTGCACCCTATTTTTACAAGCTTCCTATGGAATTCGTAGTGCTGATAAAGAATTAGTTGAAGTGGCTTATGTTCTCGAAAAAAGCGATTGGAGTTTGTTATTGAAAATACTACTGCCATCGGCATTACCGAGTATACTGTCCAGTATGCGAGTGGCAATGGCTTTATCCTGGACATTATTGATGGCCAGTGAGATTATTGCCTCTTCTAAAGGTTTAGGTTGGTTAATGTGGGACTCTCGGAATTTCTCCAGACCAGACGATATGATTGTTGGTATGGTTGCTGTGGGAATACTCGGAAAAATCACAGATTCGATGTTAGTGGCGTTAGAAAAGTATTTGACTCGATGGAGACAAACCTATCGAAATGCTTAAAAAAAATCAAATGTTCAGCTTTATGTTAAACACAGAGAATGTCTAAGAAGCTCGAAATTGATATTGAAGGCAAGGATTTCGGCGTTGGCAAAAAACGTTTTTCTGTCCTCGGCAAGATTCAGTTGGAGGCAGAAGCTGGTGAATTTGTTTCAGTCTTAGGACCTAGCCTGCATTATTCATGAGAGAATTAAGAACAAGCATGAAAGCCTTATGC
>NZ_JARVCN010000282.1:0-4125 GCF_038442745.1 Crocosphaera sp. Alani8 | reverse complement strand
GTGTAGACAAAATATATGCCAGGTAGTTTAGGTAATTTAACTCGTTCAGTAATATATAAACTAGGAATAGAACTTAAAAGCATACCAAGAATAACATCAGTTTTATTCTGCCTAGTCTGCTTAACTTGATCATCAATACTGTTAACTAGGTCTGGAGGGCATCGGATTGTAATAGCTGCTGTACGGGGTGTTTGAGACATAATATAAGTGTCTAATAGTATAGCTTATATTGTATTATAGTTTGTCATATAAAATTATTGCATACATACAATACAATAACTAACTACAATTACATTTATCTTGTCATACACATTAAATATAAACAGTGCATACATAATTAAATAACAGTGTATTATAATTTATCATACTTATTGCATAGATGCAAAAATTAGTTAAGCTTACTATGTGTGCATTAAAAAGAAAATTAGGGAATATATAATACTATATAGATTACACTACATATAATATTATTATACAGTGCCATACAAATTGTTAAACACTTATAATAGAAGGTAAGTTAGGGGGATACCCCCTAAAACCCCCATTGGGCAGATGGGAAAGGAATTATTATTAGTATTATTACGATGTTATTTAGTTAAGTAAACACTGTGATACAATATATATTACAATTGAATTAGTAATATGATATGAAAATAAAAAAATACTTACCTCTGATTCGAGCTTTAGAGCTTTCCTCTCGCAGACATTTCTCTTGCTGTGTCCTTGACCGACAAACTAAAATCGGGAAGAGGTTGTGAAGGGGATGGTCTTAGCTTTAATCTTTGCTACCCCATCATCTCGCCCCTTCGCATCCTCTGACCAAATCTAGGATGTTTGTCGAGTCAAGGAAGATACATGACAGCTAAGGGGGTATGGGGGATTCTCCCCCATACAAATAATATGAGCGATCAGCGAGACGATCTTAATTTTTCTTAACTTTTTATTTTTTTAAAACTGTTAGAATAATTATTAATTAAAATTATAGTTATAATTTTTAAATATTATGAAAAGCCAACCACTAATTTATATTCATATTGGTACTTTTAAAACTGGAACAACTTCTATACAAACTTTCTTATCTGAAAATAGAAATATACTTTTAAACAAGAATATTTTATATCCTTTATCTAGTCGAACTAAAAAATATCCTGATGCTCATCATAATTTAGCTTCAGAATTGATCAAAGAAAAAAGAAGTTATTTACCTAATGAGATGTATGAAATTAATGCTGGAAAATGGAAAGATGTAGTCAAAGAAATTGAAGAATTTAAGGGAACAAAAGTTATTATTTCTTCTGAACATTTTAATCGTTTAACTTTTGAAGAAATTAGAATGATTAGAAAATATCTAGCTAATTATGTGATAAAGATTATAGTCTTTTTAAGAAAGCAAGATGAATATTTTCAATCATACTACTGCCAAGATGTAAAAATTGGTCATTATTGGGGGGATATAAAAAAATATATAGCCAGATATAAAAATGAAGGCGACTACTACAAAAAACTTGAACCCTGGAAACAAATTTTTGGTCAAGAGAATATAATTGTTAGAGTTTTTAATAAAGACTTTCAAAAAGAGTTAATTGACCAATTTTTAGCAATTATTAATTTTAAAATGGGTAAACTTAAAGATAAAAAAAGGAAAACAAAAAATATAACGCCTTCTTTTAAAGTCATTAAAGTTATTAATTTTTTAAATGTTATAGCTAGAGGTAAATTAAAATTATCAAAAAAGAATTGTAGAGTTTTATACTTAAACTCTTTGCTAAATTCAGAAAATAAAATAAGAAAAGTTATTGAAAGGGTTCCTAATTCTTTACTAGAAAATCAACTACTCTCAGAAAATGAAAAAAAAGAATTACTTCAAGAATTTCAACAGTCTAATTATCAAGTTGCTCAAGAATATTTACAACAAGTG
This sequence comes from Crocosphaera sp. Alani8, assembly GCF_038442745.1. NCBI lineage: Bacteria > Bacillati > Cyanobacteriota > Cyanophyceae > Chroococcales > Aphanothecaceae > Crocosphaera > Crocosphaera sp. Alani8. Next base: position 2,207 of record NZ_JARVCN010000282.1, on the reverse strand, counting down.
AATAGCCTTTTCTAAAATACTATGGCATAAAAATCGTACTTTGTTTTTTCGGAACTATCAAAAATAAATATTTTACTCAAGGTGAAATATCCTCTGATTGACTCTTTAAAGGTATCATAGAGACATGAAAGAGATAAAAATGATATATCCATCACGAAGAGGGGTAACGCAGCTTTAAGACCTCCTAAACGTGGGCTTTTGAATTTGATAGTTACGATCACGAATATAAGAATGATAACCTAGAGGGGTTAATCGATGACTAAGTAAAGGTTTTGACAGATTTATTAGGAAACTCGTTGGCTTATAAGCAAAACTTATGAGTCAATTTTCTCATTTTCCTTTTTTGACGAACATTTCGTTAAGGACATATTTACGGCGATTTGGGGGGCCAATTCTTTTCATAACTTCTAATTCCTCTAACTCATTCAGAGAAGCCCTGACAGTATTTTCTCCAAGTCCAGTTTTCTCCATAAGTTCAGCCTTAGTTATCTCAACAATTGTGTTCTCATAGCCAACCTCATTCGCCAAAGCTGCAAAGACTTTAAAAGCCGAGGGACTGATCTTAGGCAAAAGTCTATCCAGGGACTCACTATAAATTTTCATAAAATCTTTCTCCTTACGTCTTCGCCTATAAACGGATAATCCAGCTTCCTCAATCACTTTTATGGCATCAAATAACCTCTTAGAGTTTTTCTGTTTACGGTTACTTCCATCAGTCATTAGTATTACCCACTATTAACAACAAAATCATTAACGATAAAAATTGTACCCTATTAGCGATACTTTTTATTGGCAATGAAAAGTATGCTCTGTTAACAATGGTTTTTATTGGTAACAAAAATCGCTAGAACGTTTATATAATCATTCTTTTGGCGATTTTGGGTTAAAGCTATGTCTACCTCTTACTAACGAAGGCGGAAAACCGCTCCCCGTAAGGGTTCCAGCGTTTCAAAGTGGTACTTTTAACCTTTGAACACGCTGGCTGAAAAGTGCTTGGAGCCGTCGTTCGGGGAGGTTTGGAGGGACTGGTTGCTGACCCTCCAAATTGGGGTCTGGGGTGTCCCCAGATATCGGACAAAGAATGCGATACTAAAAGGGCTTAAAGATTAGACAGGGATTGGATTTGAGACAAGTTGCTGTGCTGACAGGAACCGTTAAAAACTTAGACATTTGGAAATCGAAGAAGGATTTAACCTTCGGAAAGCTAGACCTAGAGCTTAATGAAGGGATTCAGATCAGAGGTTTAATCTTTCCTGATGACTGGAAAAAATTAAAACCTCATTTGGAGAATGAGATGGAGATTACGGCGGTAGGAAAAATCGATCTAGTGAATGATTACGTGATCATAATTTCCAGCATCACTTTATTCCCAGTTTATCGAGTTAGTCAGGGGGAAGAATCGTTAGATGAATTTCTGAGATTGATCAAACAGCAACAGGCAAAAGAGTACAAACCAGGATGGTTAATTTATAGATTAAAAGAATTGAATCCGCCACTAGCGATCTGGAAGTTATGCGCTCAATATCTTGGGAAAAAAGAGGGATGGGGTTTCTATCAATGGCGTGAGCTTAATCCTAAAAAAGAAAAGTCAAATAGTTTTAATGACTAGGATTAACTTATATAATAGTAAGCACTTTGCAAACGTAGTTTGCAAAGTGCGCTTTCCTTCGAAAAGTGATTAAACCCAACTAGAGTATACGATGAGAAATGAAGGGATTTTGATTTCTATTATAGAGTAGAATGAGGAACAATTGGGCTAAACACTTAGTAGATGGCCAGTTTTGATTCAAAACAAATGTTCTACAGAGGAAGAGAATTGAAGAAAAAAAAGACATTTTTGGATCTGACAGTGAGTAAATGGCCAATTTTGATCCAAATTTTTAGTTAGTAAAAATTAAGGAAATTATAAGGTTTTTATTAAGAAATATTTAGGAGATTTAAAAACATTTTTTCTAATAAGAATAAATGAGAAGAGAGATCGTCTCGCTAATCGTTCGGTTCTTTGTTCTGGATCGAAATCGCTGATCGCTCATATTTATTTAGATGGGGGCATACTGCCCCCAAACCCCCTGTGTGCTGTTTTCAATAAATATTTGCTGATTCCGCTCCGCTCCATTCACAAATATTCATCTCAAACAGCTTTTAAAATTGAATCTTGGTAGATCAGTTACTCAGATTTAAATTTAGGGGATGGGTTATTTTCTCCA
>NZ_JARVCN010000281.1:0-4181 GCF_038442745.1 Crocosphaera sp. Alani8 | reverse complement strand
GGGTTAGTCTAATTTGATATGTAAAGTTTTCTAAAGACATTCAACATTTCTGGTTGAGGGCAATAATATTGATGTTCATGTGATTGCCTCCTGTCGAACTAAACAATTCGCTACAGATGGGGCATTCTCCAAAGCATTTGTCTCAGCTTTGGAAGAGTTATTAGAGGATTTGCAACAAGTAGATATAGACCCCAGTCAAATAGTTCCTAAAATAAATGAGCAAATAGATAGTGAAGAACAAAATGCCAAGTATAATGCTATTTTCTGTGAACAGGAAGCCAAATTTTTCCCTTTCGTCCCTAAGTCTATACAAAATTGGGAACAAAAGCGTTCTCAATTTGTAGAAAATTTAGTTCACATTTTGAAACAAGAGCCACAATTAAGTTTTCGTGCTATTAATTATTTTCTGTTAAGCTGTAATTTCATTAAGGAATTACTTTTAAACGAAGGAGAAATAGAAGAAAAACTCAGTGAGCTTTCAGAAAAACGAGTAGTCGATGGGGTGTGTCCTTTAATTGCTTGTGCTGAATGGTGCAGAAACAAGTTTGAGGATGAGGGATTGAAAAATATAGCTAGTGAAATTGAAAAATGGCAAGTAGAAGCTATTCAATCTAGAGAAGATGGAGATTTTGCTAAAATCAGAGACTTTATTAAGAATGCTTTTGATGAGTTTAAACAAATTATCAAAGAAGAAAAATTAAGAATTTTAGTAGAAATAGAACCAGAACAGGATAGGAATGGGACGGGTTTAAGTACAGGAAATTTTTATCTCAATTTATTTCTTTGGATTTCTTCTCAAAATCTTCCCATTGCTAAATTTGCAGAAAAAGAACTTTTGGCTTTAAATGAGATAGAAGCTCGAGAGTTAGCAGAGTCTTTTAACGATACTTTAGCTCAAGAAAAAAAACTTGTTAAACTAATTCGAAAAGCTCGTTATAGTCTTCCTATAGCAGTCAAATTAGATGTAGAATTTTTGATGCCTTTTGAACTGTTTTGTGTCCCTATAGAAAAACTAACTTTTAAATCTGGAAGAAGGCAAAAGTTTATTGGAGAGGAATATTCGTTGTTTATTAATTCTTACGAACGTTATTACCATTCAGACTATCGAGAAATTAGGGATAATCTTTTCTTAGAGAGAAATGAATGGTGGGAAAAACTAGAAGAATTATCAGGAGATGAATTTTATTTTTCTGGTTCACGAATCCCCTCATCAGAAGATTTAGAAGATATAGAAGAAAACTATAGTATTGCTATTTGGACACGCAACGAAGAATATGCTATTGAGTTAGATCGAGACTTAAAAAAATCTGAATGGAGGGAATGGAGGAACAAGATTAAAGAGTTAAGAATAAAGGATAAAGATTTAGAATTGACACTATTTTGGGATGATATGTTTCCTAAACCTCGACCGAAAAAACCTTTAAACACTAATTTGGTAGAATAGACATTATGACAACAAACTCTGAGCAAAATCAAGCTGAAGATTTGCGAATTTATCGCGGAAAAACTTTGACCGAAGGAAATATTCCCTCCGCAAAAGAACAGCAGAAACATTTAAAACGTATTCCAGCACCACCACCCTGGAGAATTTTTAGCTACTCTCAATCTGAGGGGGAGCAAAACGAAAAATTACCCCAAAAAAGAGAAAAGCCGGATCCTCGAGCTTTAGGGTTTGTAGTAGACCCATTCGCAGCAGATTTAGTTAATGCTGCTTTTTGTCTGCGTCGTCCTTTGCTAATAGAAGGTATCCCAGGTGCGGGAAAAACATCTTTAGCCTATGCCGTGGCGACAGAATTGGGTTTGCCTGGTCCGTATCGTTGGTCAATTGTTTCTCGCACTACCCTAAAAAATGGGTTATATGATTATGATGCTATTGGTAGATTACAGGAAGCATCATTAATTCGCCAAAAAAAAGGTGAAGGCGGTGAAATTGAAGAACCATCAATTGGAGATTATTTACGCTTGGGCCCAATGGGTATGGCATTTAAACTATCAAAGAAAAATAGACCTGCTGTTCTGCTAATTGATGAGATAGACAAAAGCGATATCGATATGCCCAATGATTTGTTACATATATTTGAAGAAGGCTTCTTTGAAATTCCTGAACTTGCTCGTTTAAAAAGTAAATTTGAATATGTACTTCCCTATCGTCGGCAAAGGGACGATTCAGAAGAGAAAATAAAAATTGAAAAAGGGTTTGTGCAATGTGAAGAATTTCCTTTAGTTTTTATGACCAGTAATGAAGCTAGAGAATTTCCTCCTGCCTTTTTACGTCGTTGTCTGCGTTTAACTTTGAATCAGCCCAATGATATTGACGGATTTTGGACTATTTTACAGCAGCGATTTAACTCAGAAACTTTAAATAGGTTAGATGAGCCAGCCAAACAGCTAATTACTAAATTTTTAAACAAAGTTAAGAAAAAACAAGGAAATTTAGCAACGGATCAGCTTTTAAATGCAGTTTACTTGTTATTAGAAAATGGGCAGGATCTTAATGAAGAAAGATGGGAGACTTTGTTAGCAACCATTTTTAAGCCATTACAGGGTTAGAAAATAATTATGGCAACTAATCAGAAGCAATGGCAATTTGATAATTTGGATGAACTAGAAAGGCTAGAATTTATCTGGTGTGTAGCCCATATGCACCTTATGGTAGAGTCAGATTCGTCATCAACTCAACAAGGGCAAGAAACACAAGAAAATAATTCAACTCAAAATACCACTTCCGATAATTTAAGCCCGAAAGATATTGATAATAAATTCCGACAAGAAGAACAGCCACCTAAACAAACTAATATATCTGCTTATCCCCAAGACTCTGAAACGAAGTCTAATAATAATTTTGCAGAAGATAAAGTAACTGATAATAAAGCGAATCCTGTTTCTACTCCCGATTCTTTTCCTCTTCCCAGTCCTGCTGAAATTGGCAAAGCTTTATTACCTTTAGCTAGAAGAATTGCCGGAATTTGGAAAAATCAAATCGATATAGAGGCTACTGTCGAGCAAACGGCCCAAGCTAATGGCTTGATTTCAGTGGCAATGAAAGCCCCTTTAGAAAGACAATATGAAATTCATCTATTTGTAGATGTTTCCCCTTCAATGAAATTCTGGGACGATCTAAGCTCCGGGGTGGCCACTTTATTTCGTTGGCAAGGATTTTTTCGCAATGTGAGAATTTGGCAACTAGATACTTCCTCGGAAAAGATGCGCTTATATTCGGACGAAACGAGAATCGAGCGCGACATCGCTAGTTTGATTACTCCCAGGAAAAATCGACTGTTTATGGTTATTACCGATACTCTGGGGAAAGCTTGGCGTTCAGGTGATGCCTATCAAAAACTAGCCTTTCTCGGACAAACTCACTCAGTCACCATTGCCCATATTTTTCCCCAATATCTTTGGAGTAGAACAAGTCTGTTCCGCGCTAGTCAAAGACCTGTGACAGCAGGAAAATTAGGTTGGGCAAATTCTCAATTACAAAGAGGAGGTAGAAAACTTCGCACAGCAGATGATATCTATCAATTTCCTATTTTGAATTTATTGCCCGAACACTTCGCAACTTGGGCAAAATTTTTAACTGCCCAAGAAGGCAAATTTATTCAAGGAGTCATCTTAAAAGAAACTGATCTCCAGATAAATCGGGAAAAAAAACCAGAAACTTTTACAGAAAACATTGAGCCAGAAGTTTTATTAAAAGAATTTTTATTCGATGCTACCCCTCCAGCCCGTAAACTAGCCCAAATTTTAGCCGCAGTTCCCCTTATCCCCCCCGTAATGCGTATAGTCCAAAAACAATTTTTGCAAGAAAGTGAGTATTGGCATCTAGCCGAAGTATTTTTTAGCGGATTGTTAAAGCGTTCAGAGTTCACACCTAAAGATACTAATGTTAGTGAAACCTGGTATGAATTTCTACCAGGAATTCGTGAGTTACTTTTAGCCAGTGGTTCGGTGATGGAAACTACAGAGATTTGGCGAGAAATAGGAAGTTTTGTTGAATCAAACTATGGTAGTTCTAGAAACTTTCAGGCATTGATACCTGACTCTACAGGTTCAATTGATGACCCTCTTACTAATCGAGATTTATACTTTGCCCAAGTTGATGCAGCCGTCTTTATAACTTGGGGGGGACGTATCTTCTCAAAAAGCCAGGGGTCACTCGCTGCGAAAACTTAGGCCAAACA
>NZ_JARVCN010000280.1:0-4187 GCF_038442745.1 Crocosphaera sp. Alani8 | reverse complement strand
GTCTAGATTTACTATTCTTTCATTTTCTCACACCTCATTCCTGATTGCTATAGAACCCTATTTAGAAGAGTATGCAGAAGTTCCAGGGTTATTAATTCTTTTGGATGGTACTTTTTTTACACAAGATACCATCTACGCTGAAGGTTTAGCCAGTTTAAAATCAGAATTAAATTTAAGATTAGTAGCCAACAATAAGCCTTTAAATAATTATCGTCTCGCTGTTGTTTTTACTAAATCAGAACAACCTCAAATTTGGGTTCATCGTCGTAATATTAAAAGATTTATGGGCTTAAAATTCCCTAGAACCTATCAAGTTTTAAAGGAATGGAGTGTTGAGTGGAATTCTCCCATTAACTACTTTTTCTGTTCTGCTTTTGGGATGAAAGGAGATCCCCCTACTCCTAATGTGAAAGTAACTAGTCGAGAAAATGGTATAACATTAGGTATCATCGCTCGTAAAGAAGTATGGCGACCTTTTGGTTTAGTCGCTCCCATTTATTGGCTATATACTGGAAAAGATCTTCCCGAATTAAGAGAGATTGAGGAGTAATTAAATTATGAGTGTCAGAATATGTGAATTTTCAAGAAAGCTTTTAGACCCTAAAATACAAGAAGGAAAATGGGTATCTACAGGATTTGAGAAAGAGATTGGTTTGAGATTTGGTCCAAAGTCAGGAGTTCCTGAAATCATTGAAACTACTGTTAATAATCATCTTTTTCGTCTCAATGATAACTATCCTCCTACTGAGGGCAAACTAAGTTTAATTGCTAAAGAATTTGAAAAATATTCTATCTTATTAGTAGCTAATAATTTATCCGATGATAAAGCTCGTCCTTTGGTTGGTTATCGTTATTTTTGGTTAGAAAAGCCAAAAAATACTCAGATTGATGGTGTGGGAACATTACTTAAATGGTGGGAGAGTAAAGGTGAACCTTGCTTGGAGTTAAAATCTCATCAAGAAACTGAGAGTCTTCAAAAAGAAAACTATAAAAATGGTTATTATAATGCTGAGGTTTATCAACCAGAAGATTTTCAAAAATATTATCATCCGGTAGAAGATATCTACAATCAAATTAAGAAAACTCCTTATCTTGTCATAATTAAAGAAGAGCAAAAAAAATCGCAGCATCCTAGCTATTTACAATTACATTCTCTAGCTTTACATCTACAAAAAGAACGTAAACGACCTATTGCTTGGACATGGAATATTTTTAAGTTAGATAATCCTCATAAATTTATCTTAATTTGTTGTGCGGACGAAGAATCTTTTGAGTGGAATAGAAAAAATATTAAGCATTTTATTGCTATTGATGAACGAATTGATGACTCATTAAGTAGTGATCCTGTTCAAAAGACATCAACACATCTTCTTAAACAAGCTATACAAAAAATTGCCGAAAATAAAGGAATTGATAAATATTCAGCTACATTAAATAAAGAATTAAGTTATAGTGATAGTGTACAGTGGGATTGGGGAAAACTGATTGATGAAACTTGGTTAGAAACTCACAAAAAATTTCAAATTGATAGATATAAATCTTTAGTTTTACTACTAAATCCGAATTTAAAAATTGGCAATTTTAAAATATCTCCTATTATTTGGATTGAAAGTTTGAAAGACGAGGGAGATTATATTAATGCTTTAGCTGTTCAGAATCAACTAACACCAATTCTTTTACAACTAGAAGATAAGATTGATGAGATCATTAATCAGTTGTTATTAAATTTGCTGATATCTAATACAGATAGCAACCATAAGAGAATTGAACAGCTATTTTTTCAATCTGAATCTTTGTGGTCAAATCCAGAATGTTTGATTCTTTACTCCCAGAGACTCTTTAGCAAGCTTGAGAAAAGATGTAAATATAAACAAGATTTAAGCATAAAAGAAAGTAATAAATTTGTTGAGAGAATCAATGAAGATTTTGAATTATGGAAGAAACTAGAAAAACAGAAAAAACAAGCAGGACGAAATAAAAATTTACTTCTTAATTCAATGCATACTACCCAAAGTTTTTCGTCAATACCATCATTCAATAATTTAAGTAATTATCAAAAACTTGCTAAGTTTTTTGAAAAGATAAAAAATGAATCTACTTCTGCGATCGCAACCTTTTTTTATCAACTAAGCACAGGCAAAGTTCCTAGAAGCATTCCCGAAAAGTACCCTAAGTTGCCCTTAATTATTCCTCTTAAATCTTTTAGAAGACCAGAGGAAAAAAGTAACGATTATTTATCTAAATTTGCCATAAATTTCCTAAAATATGATTCATTTTCAGAAGCATCTCATTTAACTAAATATACTATTTCAAATAGCTTCCAAACCTCAGACATTTTGCTACTTTGGCCAGTTCAACCCAAAAATACAAGTATATTAAAAAGATGGTATCCTATGTTTGCTATTTTAGTTTCACATCCATCCGTTAACGATTACTTTAAAGGGAGTTTTAATCAAATGTGGAAAATTATGATTAGTTTATCCATAGGTAGTATAACATTAGGAACATTGTTAGGTGTAGGATTAGGAATACCAATACAAAACAATTTTAAGCTGTACGACAAGGTATTGTACTCTTCAATTTCCCAAAATAAATCAGATGTTATTTCTTCTAATCCTATACGCGAGCTTTATTTATACTTAAATCTTTTAGAAACTGGAAATTTCAATAAAGATAGCCAACAAAAAAATATTAAAAATTTAGAAAAATTAATTGAATTAATACCCAATTTTAATGATAATAAATTCAAAGAATCAGCAACAAGAACTGCATTCTTTGAAAATAGAAACAAGACTCTACTCAAGGAAGAATTAGAACAATTATATGGATATGTAAAAGGATTAACCCCTCCCGTGAAGGAAAAACTAAGTCAAACTTATAAAACAGATGAAATTGATAATAAAAATCCTGTCAAAAATATTGAAATTAAACAAGTAAAAGAGATTTTAAAACAACCACTTGCCATTTATGATGGGGAAATTACAGATAGATGGGACAAGGAGACATTAAAGGCAATTAACGGATTTCAAAAACAATACAATATTGAACCTTCTGAGACTGATTTTGGTCCAGAGACATGGAAAGTTCTTTCTATCATCATACAAGATAAACAAGTTGAACAAGCTGCCAGGAAACTTAAATCAATTATTGAAGAGAGTAAAACCTATGATCAATTTAAGACTAAATATAATAAACTGAACGAATGTAAAACAATTACTGACAAACTGTATTCTGAATGTTTAAGAGAAGACAATTGACAGTAACTTAAAAGAGATTATGCTAAGCAAAAAAGCTAAAATCTACGAATTCTCCCGAAAATTCCTAGAACCCAAATGGTCAGATACCCTTAACCGATATGCTACCACAGGGTTTCATAAAGAGATTGGGTGGGAAAACAAAAAAGTTCCCAAAGAAATTATTAATGCTGTCGATAACCATTTACTCCGGATTAATGATAATTATCCTCCCTCAGAAAATGACCTTGCTTTAATTGCCAGGGAACTTCAAAATTATGCTATTTTAGCAATAGCAACTCGATTAATGGATGATCATTATCGTCCTCTAGTTGCCTATCGTTATTTCTGGTTAAAAAAACCTTCTAAAAATGATGACATAGATGGAGTGGGAACTTTATTAAAATGGTGGATAAATCAAAATAATTTATGTTATCAATTAAGACCTTCTAGTGAACATAAAATAAACAAAAAAACTCCTTCAAAATTATTGGTTTTAAAGAATGATTTAAAGCAAAATTTTTATGAAGGCGAAATATTGAAAGAAATAGAAACAAAAATAAATCAATCTCATATCAATCTATTTATTGATTTTGAAAACTTAATTAATGAATATAAATATCAACAATTTCATACTCTTACACTAATTTTAAGCCAAAAATATAACGTTCCGTTAAGTTGGGCTTATAATGTCAATAAATTAGAAAATCCTGAACAATTTACGCTTATTTATCATCAAGGTAATTTAATTGTGAATAGACTTAATCCATCTAGAAAAATCTTTTGTGAATATAGTTATTCTGATGAAAATATAACAAATACTAATCTTAAAAGATGTTTGATGGACATAGCTAAAAATAAAAAAATAGAGAGTAATTTTTTAAGATTGAGTAACTATTTACCAGAAATGTTGAATGTCTTTAGAAAACTTTACATATCAAATTAGACTAACCC
>NZ_JARVCN010000279.1:0-4189 GCF_038442745.1 Crocosphaera sp. Alani8 | reverse complement strand
TGGAGAAGCCCGCACTGTAACGGTACTCCGTTCAGTGTCGGGAGTCGTCACAGATGACCTCTCAATAAACACTGACTATGGATAGTATTTCACTATCCATTCTCCTTGATTAAAGATTCTTCATTAGCAACTTTTTCTAGAATACTTACTACACTATCAGCAAAATTATTCATAGTTTGAGAACTGATTAAAGGGGTGACATGAGCAAAACTTAAACATAGTTTTTCATGGAAAGTTACTGCACCCAACCAAAGACAAGGACCTAAGATATGTTGTCCCGTGGCGAAATATATTTCTTTGATTTTTAGTCGACCATAGTTTTTGGCTAAGTTAATCTTTCCACGATTAGAAACGCTTATCATTTGAATTCTTCCTATGGGATTTTTTTCTAACATTTTTTCAAGGGTTAATTGACTAAAATTAGCCAGCCTTTGACCATCAATCATATTATTAATTGTCTGATTTTTAGTAAGCTCAATTTTTTGTTTACAGTTTCTAGCTAAATCCCAAAAGTCTGTATTTTTGCTTAAAATGTGCATATTTTCTATAATGGAAACAAAACAACCAAAATTATTAATATCAATTTCTGGTTGACAATATTTGCGTAAATCTATACTCGAACTACAAGATAAATTGACTGGTTCTTCAAAACTTGAAATTGTTTTTGTTCCCAATAACATTGCTGCGCATAAAGCACCATGTATAGTTGTTGCTTGGGTTTTAGATTGCCGTTTTAAATTTAAAAGGGTTTCTGAATTAATGATGCGGTTAATAATATGGGTACGTCTTTCATTCAGTGATGCTTCATTTTCAATGATTAGTTGAGGACTCCAACTATCTGATGAATTTTCATTTTTTGTATCTTCTGTTTGACTACAATTTACTAAATTTCTATTTAATTTTTGTTCAATTGGAGGAGGAAAATCTAAACTGGTAGGATTATATATTTCTTCCTGACTAACAATTTTATGATAATAAATGAGGAGATTATCAATAAAGTTCATACAAGATAATCCATCGGTAATAGAATGATGAAAGGTAGCGATAATTTCACTAAGACCATCCCTCAAAGAAGATTTAAGTAGGATGATACGACATAAAGGATGGAAATCTTGAGAGAATTTTTGATGTAGTTCTGATTCAGCAACTTCTAACCATTGATTTTCATCAGTTTTTGTTATGACCCGCAAAGGAATTTTTTGTATATTTTCAGAACTAAAATAATACCCATCCTCTAAGTCAATTATACGAACTCTAAGCAGAGGGTAACGTTTTTGTAGTAATAAGAGTGCTTTTTGTAAGACATGAGGCTGTACATCTCCTTCAATGCGAGCAATGTTAACATCTATCATCCCACCAAAGTCATGAATGACATGAAAAAGATTTTCAACTGAACCAAGTTTTCTTTCTAATGATGACATAAAATTACCCTTGTTTAATTGTAGTTATGATAAGCCAAATAATCCTGTAGTTTCTGAAGAAATTTCTCAGCTTTTTCTTCTACTTCTGGTAGTCAATTAATTCAAAGTTACTTGCTCTTCTAAACTGAAAAAGTATAAAATGGCATAGGACTACAATCTACAGCACTTTGCGAGTTATTGAATTAATATGTTGTGGACAAGACAGGTTTTCTAGTAGATACTGCTTCTTCAACAATATCAATCGCTCGACTAACACCACCGGCTTTTTTAATAGCTGCTTGTAACCTCAGAGCATTCTCTTTGTAAGAATCTTCTGTTAACACCTTTTGAATAGCAGTTCGTAGTTTGGACACCTTTATCTGTTTAATGGGGACTGCTTCACCACATCCAGACCAAACAATCCGCGCAGCAATTCCGGGTTGATCGTTGGCAATGGGAATAGCAACCATTGGAACACCATTTGTGAGGCATTCTAAAGTAGTATTCATCCCTGCATGGGTAATAGTTAGAGTCGCTTTTTGTAATAACTCCAACTGTGGTGCATATTCCACCACCAGGGGTGAACCTGCAAAAGGTGGTAAAGACTCAGGTTTAGCCGAACCACCCAAAGAAATGACTAATTGAGCATCTAATCCGACACAAGCTTCTGCTATCTGTTGAAAGACTTCTATTAGACGGTTTTGAACAGTTCCCATCGAAGCATAAATCAAAGGTTTTCCAGTCAACTTTTCATAAGGAAAATCAGGTACATCTCGACCGACTGAACTATGATAAGGCCCTGTAAAATGAAACCACTGGGGTAATTCTTTTCTCGGAAATTCTAATTCTGCTGGTTGTTGACTAATTTGAGCTAATTGAGAATAACTTTGATCAAGTTTAGAAGAGATTGGTAAGTTCCATTGCTGACGATATTCATTAACCAAGTTTGCGATCGGTTGACCTATTCTCTTGGTTATTTGATAAGTTAATTTATTTCTTAATTTTCCCCACAAACTAGGAGCATAGTTCCAATTAGTAATGCAGGGTGGAATTGTTGCTTCTTGATTCAAAACAACAGCACTACAAATAGTAATGAAAGGAATATCAAGAAAGTCTGCTACTGTGTCTCCACCAAAAGAAGCTTGATCTACTAATAAACCATCTACCCCTGCTTTTTTGATAGCTTCTGGCCCATCTCGCAATAGCACAGAGGCATCATTTTTTAGCCAGTTAACCGTACATTTAAAGGCTTGAAGATCGCTAAGTTTACCTAACTGAGCTAATCTCTGTGCTACTATCCCTTGAGGACAGTCAGATTCCCCAATTACTTGGAATTCTAAGCCAGAGGCGAGGGTTTTTGATTGTGCATCTAGTATGCTAAATAAAGTTACTTGATGACCACGTTTTTGTAGTTCTTTTCCCAAAGGAAACATGGTGTTGAGATGACCAGTTGATGGGGGACAAATTAATCCATAGTGAGCCATTATGATTGAAACCTCAAGAAAAATCTTTAGAGCAATTATGATTCAATACAATCAATAAAAACCGCAAAAAGCAACTTATTCTTCTAATTTTTTCTGTAACCTTTTTAAAGTTTGATACATCTCCGGGAGCTTTTTATAAATAGCTGATGCTTTTAAATATAACTTATTAGGAACCGCAGGACTACTAGAAACAATTTCCCCAGCAGCCACATCACTGGGAATACCGGTTTGTGCCGTAGCGATCGCTCCATCTCCTATTTTTGCTTGGTTGGCAATACCCACTTGTCCAGCTAAAATCACCCGTTTACCCAAGGTAACACCACCAGCTAAGCCAACTTGAGAGGCCATAACGCAATTTTCCCCAATTTGGCAGTTATGGGCAATATGCACTAGGTTATCCATCTTGGTGTTACGACCAATACGAGTTGTTCCCACCGCAGGGCGATCAACAGCACTATTGCAGCCAATTTCTACCCCATCCTCGAGGATCACATAACCCGATTGTTCCATTTTAAACCATCCTTCAGGGACAGGAACGAAGCCAAACCCTTCAGCACCAATAACAGCACCACTGTGAATGACACAATCGTTACCAATTTGCACCCGTTCGTGGATGGTACAATTAGCATGAAGTAATGTGCGATCGCCTAGACTAACTTGGGGATAAATCACTACATTGCCCTGAATACAAACATTATCACCAATTTTCACCCCCTCTTGAACTATGACATGGGGACCGATATAAACATCTTTGCCGAGGGTAACACTGGGATCGATGACTGCTGTTTCGTGAATACCAGGGGAAGGTTTAAAGGGGTTATAAAATAGTCTGATGGCGTGAGCGAAGGTTAAACGGGGTTCTGGGGTAGATAACCAAGCAATGCCATTTTTCCCTGCTTCTTGCTGTAACTTCTCATCGCGGGGCAAAATCAAGGCACTGGCTGCTGTTTTGGGAACCATCGTTGCAAACTTTGCTCCCTCGATATAACTCAATTGTTTGCCTTGAGCTTCACCAACAGCTGCAACCCCTAGAATTTCAGGGTTATTGTCCTTGTCAGTAGTTAAACTATTTTCACTAACCAAAGAACCCAGTTTTTCAATAATTTCCCGAAATTTCATCTCTATATTAATAATTCATAATCTTATTCGTTTATAGACGCAGATTCGGGTTGTACTGTTGCGTACTTCGCACGATAACTAGAATTAAATTTGTTGTAGAAATTCGGCTTCAATACTGGCAAATAAGTTATATATAGCGTTTCTCACACTCATGAGGTACACCCAATATTTAGGTTATAACTCCTG
>NZ_JARVCN010000278.1:0-4191 GCF_038442745.1 Crocosphaera sp. Alani8 | reverse complement strand
TAACGAGGAAATGCTATCAACTTAGATTGACTTTCACTACTTAAATAACACTACCGGGAATTGGTTATAAATTCCGTAACTATTGAGCAGTTCAATTATTTAATAAAAATTGTTCTAACCGTTCAATTCTTAATAAGTCACTATCGCCATTAATAGTTTCTTTTTCGTAGGGAATAAGTTCTTGTAATAAATTAACCCCAACTTCTCCTAATTCTCCTGATGGTGATAAGTTAATAGCTTCTTTCATCGCATCAAACCATAACCCAGATTCTGCATAAATATTGACTTTTGCTAAAGAATTAGATACATTTGCTAATTGATTAGTGAGAGTAGATGAAACATTAACAACCTCAAAATAAACGAGATCAGATAAAGCAGTTGAAGGAGAATTAGGTTCACAGAAAATAGTGACTTGACTAACATAAATTTTATTGGGTGTTAAGGGATTTTCCTCATTAGGCAAAGTAAAACTCATAATTCCTGAAGTAGTTGTCTTAGTTGTTTGATAAACCTTTTTATATTGATTATCCTGAATATGTTCATAAACAATAAATTCCATTTGACGGGGTTGGTTATCATCAATAAACCAAACAAAAGTAGGATGAGTTGATATTGTTTGTCCTACCCTGTTTCCAGAAGCTATAATAATAGATAAGCTATTTCCATCACAACCTCTTGTGGTTGCAGAACCAAATGAAGCGTTTGACGGAGGTTTTTTTTGATTAGGTGGAGGAGTATAGGCCGCTTGAGCAGTAGGAATGTTGAATAGGTTAAAATAGAGAAAGGTATTAATAAATAGAGTTAAAGTTAGTATTTGTTTTAGCATAATATTCTTAGGTTTTAGAACGTTAGTTACAAAGGTAAGTAATGAGAATATAAAAATGTTAGCCTTATGATTTTAATTTAAAATTCTTTATCTGTTCAAGTATTTGTCTAATTTTTTTAGAAATAGAATAAGAAGGGTTAAGTGGCCATTTTAATTGACATAATGTTCCTTTTGGGGATAAAGATTCTCGTTTAAATTCTCCCCCAAGATTTTTCGCTAATATTTGACATTGTTGGGTTCCTCTCCCTTGATAATTTGAAAACTGATTAAGTCCATTATCTTTAATAACTAAATGATAAAAATCCTCCTTATTTTGACCGGTTGCATTAATTCGAGTGACCCCATTAGCGTGTTTCCCGATATTACATAAACTTTCTTCTAAAAACTGACATAGTTCTCTTTTTTGTTGATAATTAAGATGTTTGTCTTCAATGGGTTCAAAAGAACGTGCTTTAATTTTAAGAGTGATCAAGTTAGGTAAATTACGAGTTAAAGTTTCAGTATAAACTTGATAAAATAGTTGGTGAAGAGGATGATTTAAGTCAAGTTTAGTTCCATTTACTAACCGCAATGTTTCCTCTTTGCTAAGGCCATCTAACTTAAGATATTCCCCTACACTTCTTATTTCTTGGTTCAATGTTTCTAATTCTTGTAATAAACTATCTTCTGGTATATTTTTATCTCTTACACCTTTTAGTAGATTGGAAAGAGTTTGTAAGGGTCCATTATGAATGCTAGTAAAAGCATTTTCAATCGTTAATTGACGAGTTTCTATTTCTGTTTTGACTTTTCTTTGATATTGAAAAAAACTAGCTAATAAAATACCATTTAGTCCTAACACAACTAAAGAAGGTATGAGAGGAATCCACCAGCCATATAATAAGAATAAATAACTAATTATAACTAAACTTAGGCTACTAATAAGAATAGTCAGTAAACCTTTTCTGGGAGAAGCAATAAAACGACTAATAATCAAACCTAATAATCCCCATACCGTGAGCCATAAATATTCAAAAATTTCGTTCCAACTTTTTATCAAAGGCCGTTGATCTTCCACTGCACTAATAATTTGACTAACAACATGACCGTGGAATTCGACTCCATAAATTTGTCCAGGTAACTCACTAGATTGTACGGCTGATGTATTAACAAAATCTTTAATACTTGGAGAAGTAACTCCAATAATAATAACCCTATCTTTTAACCACTCAGGATTTACATTGCCTTGCTCAATATTATCAAGACTCAAGCGACGAAAAGGATTGACGTTATTCCGAAAATTAAGTAGCATTTGCACTCCAAAATTATCAGCTTTTTGATAGCCTCCTGTTTGACTAAAAAAACGAGGAATTTCTACTAAGTTAAATCTCATAGCATGAGCATCTTTTAGTCCATTTTCTAGTAATATTCCATCTTTCCTTAGATAAAGCTCTGCCAATTTCAACGAAAAAGAGAAACCATAGTCTTGAGAATTTTCGGGTTTAACACTTCCTAATAAACTTCGTCTTGTTCTTCCATCTAAATCGATTAAGATATCAACAAATCCTATTTTATCTGTAGATAGATTAGGAGGTTTACTAATAGTAGGAGATAAGATTTTTTCGACTCCAATTAAATTCTTACTGTTTTCAAATATTTTAACTAAGTTTTGATGGCCTGGTTCCACAGAAATATCTCTGACAATATCTAATCCAATTGCTCTGGGCTTATATTGCTGTAATTTTTTTATAAGTTCTGCAATTTGTTGATCCGATAAAGGATATGTTCCTGCTTTTTTTATATCCTCTTCTGTAATTCCAATAATAATAATTCTTTCATCCGTGGACTCAGAAGGGCGTAAACGTAACAATAAATCAAATGTCAACCATTCCCAGTATTGAAATCCTCCTATTAAACGCATAATTATTACTAAGGAAATCATAAGAAAACCCAAACTCATCGAGGGACTGAATTTATCTTGATCCCTAATTTTTTTCCATTTATTATAAATTGATTTTAGCATTTATTTTCATTATAAATCAATCAATCAAGCCCTCTTCCCTGGCTCTAATTTCCGTTTGCACCCGCAGATTTTTTCCTTCTTTTTTACTATCTTCAGGATAAATATCTAAAACATCTTGAATTTTTGTCCAGTAATGACGAACCGTTCGTTCAGCGACATTCATCTCCTTTGCTATCATTTTATCAGTCAATCCTTGCTCAAACGCAAGAGTAAGTACCTCTAACCATTCTGATTTGATTTCTAATTGGATTTTGAGGTCTTTTGTCTGAGTAAGACCTTGTAATGACCAGTTCATCCGAGTTAGCATATCTTGGGTTGAAAGTCCTTTATCTGCAAGGGTAAATCCTCCTTGATGACTATCAATTTCGTGTTTAATTCGGGTTAAAGCTTTAACATAACTACTTTGTACCATTAAATTAAGTTGAGGATAGTCTTTCATCAACTGTTGAACCAATTGAATTCCTGCCTCAATTTGGGCCGTCATCCCAGGTTTTTCAGGAATTGAGAGATCGATAACCACTAAGTCTGGATCGATTGTTTTAACTTTATCTAAAAATTCTTCTGCTGTATTTGCTGTTAAGAGTTCTGCTCCTGGATAATGTTGTTTTAAAATGTTAAATGTTCCCCCTAAGATTAAGGGATGATCATCTACAATCACGATCTTGGGTTTTTGTGCAGATGAGCAAGTTGTATTCATTAGAAGTACCTCAACGTTGATGCAAACCATCATTTTGTATTGCTTAAGTGCTTTTCTTTCACTAATATAAAATAACTCTTAGCGTTATTCATTGAACTTTTGTGTAAGTATTGTTTCTGATTTATGCCAATAATCTAACACTTTTATGAAACAAGTCTGGCTCAATGCCTTTGATCAGGAGGAAAAAGTCATATATTATGAACAGAGTAGTCCCTACAAAACAGTGGAGTTAAGGAATTCATGGGCATTAGGGACGATCGGGACAACAATTAAATCTCGCCATTCTAATGGAGTAGAAGTTAGTCCCATTTTCATCGCTGGAGTAAAATGGGCACTGGTCAATTAAGATGTGTTGTCTTCCCAACTTCGCCAATTGAGCATTTCTTCCATCAAAATTGGTCTTTTGATATACCCAATTTCCATAGCAGGAGTAATATTTCTTCCAAGGCTAAAATGTGGTCTAACCCAATTATGTATTAATCTTTGAATGGTAATGGCTCGATTTAATCCTTCAACCTTTTTAGCATATAAATTTTGTCTTCTTCTATAAGCACTGCATTTACGTCGAATTGCACTGTTATGAGCCTCATTATGGTTGGCATGAACTTCTTGTTTAACTCACATCTTGCACCAAGAAAAGTTGATATGAGAAGCGATGGCTAAAAC
>NZ_JARVCN010000277.1:0-4203 GCF_038442745.1 Crocosphaera sp. Alani8 | reverse complement strand
TCTTTTATAACCGAAGAATTGATGGAATTAAACTGGCACAAAATCAATGAATATATAGCAGTTCCCATACTTGTGAGTTACAGAAGTTATCTCTTTGAGGCAGAAGGCAGGGGGCAGGAGGCAGAAGTTAGGTGTACCTCATGAGTCCGAGAAACGCTATAAACAAGGATTAAAAGTCTTAGCTGCTATTAGTTAATCTTTCAGTTCTTATCTTCATTATATACTAGAAAAAGCTCTCAATCAAGACAGATTGGTTATTTTATTCTGTCTAATTTTTTTAACAACAACCTGATAGAAATAATCGTGATAATTTTCTTCATCACTATATTAATTTGAGTTATACTAAACGGCTTAATAATCATCACCACTATTAAATAGGTTGATTTTTTAGTCAACCTAGATTCTGAAACCTTTCTTTGATCGGTTTTTTCCAATTCTTGTCACCCCGTCAAGTGTGTTTGTATTTAGAGGAAAATGAAGATCAGTAGATGAAAAATATGAATCCCTATCATCTACTGTCAGTAAGATTAAACGAATGCTGAACGCTGACTGCTGACGGCTAACTAATTTAAGTTTTCCTATACTGGTGCAAGATATCAGTAAAATCCACATTCCTTAGTATCTTTTTGATCTACTGAATCTTAGATTAAGTCTTTCCTACTTTCCCAAACCGTCTTTCTCGTTGCTGATAATTTAATAAAGCATCGTGGAGAGCATGACGATCAAAATCCGGCCACAAGGTTTGAGTCACGTAAATTTCTGCATAAGCTAGTTGCCACAAAAGAAAATTACTGATCCGCATCTCTCCACTGGTACGAATTAAAAGGTCAGGGTCGGGGATATCTTTAGTGTATAAATAATTTTCAAACAAACTTTCATCGATATCATCTAATTTTAGCAATCCCTGTTTTACCTGTTGTGCGATCGCCCGACAACTTTGGACAATTTCCTGGCGACCACCATAATTAGTGGCTACAGTAAATTGAACCCCAGTATTATTTTCTGTATCTTCCATCGAGCGAGAGATTTCTGACTGTAGGGAAGGACTTAACACATCTAAATCTCCCACAAAACGAATTCTGACGTTTTCAGTCATCATTTCCTGAAGTTCACGGCGTAGAACTCGCTCAAACAGAGTCATCAAAAAATCTACTTCTTCAAGGGGTCGCCCCCAATTTTCCGTAGAAAAAGCATAGGCTGTCAGAGCAGGAATACCCCAATCTCGACAACAACGGAGTAAATCTTTGAGGGTATCTACTCCTCGTTGATGTCCCATGATACGAGGGAGGCTGCGACGTTTTGCCCAACGGCCATTACCGTCCATAATAACGGCAATATGTTGGGGGAGAAGGTCTGGGTCAAGATCGGTGGGTAATTCCTTTAACACAATAGGCTGCTTAACAGTCATTTCTTCTCTTCTGATGAGTTCGATGACAATACACGAAAGGTTGTTTGTAGGAAGCGTCTTCCATCTGAGCCGATAACACGACTGAGAAGACCCCATCCAGGGGCTACAGACTCTCCTTTGACCAGTAGGGCAAATTTTTTGTCTAGTAGCTCCTTTAGTTTACTGCTAGTTAGGGGACGATCCAAGACCCCTTTTTCTGCGAGGGAAATAGAACCGGTTTCTTCAGAGACAATGATGCACAAACATTGATCGATCACTTCTGTAATACCCATAGCAGCCCTATGTCTTGTCCCCAGTTGACGGGAGAAGGTTTTATCGGAGAGAGGTAAAATGACTCCTGCGGAGATGATGCGGGTTCCCCGAATAAAAACTGCGCCATCGTGAAGTAGGGTTTTGGGCTGAAAAATGGTTTGTAACAGGGCTTTAGAAATTTCCCCGTCGATGGGCACCCCTTGATCCACAAACACCCTCATATCAATCGGGCCGGTGGTTTCAATAACAATCAATGCTCCTGTGCGGTTTTGGGAAAGTTCTCTGACAGCTTCTACCAGTTCGTCAACCACATTATTGGGTTTGATGTTGCTAGGTTTTCGTTTAAAGAATTGTAAAATTTTCCCCTGTCCGAGCAATTCTAGAAAACGCCGAAATTCTCCTTGGAAAATGACAGCCATAGCCACCGCTGCCCCTAAAACCAATTTTTCCAGGACAAACTGTAGCAGTGTCAGTTGGAGCTTTTCGCTGATCACTGCTGCTAACATAAGAATAATAAGCCCCCGAACCATGTACAGGGTACGACGCTCACCAATAGCAAGAAGCATTAAATAGGTTAGTAGTAAAACTAGACCAATATCAATGCTGTTGTAAATTAGCTCTTGAATTACGTCTGGCCGTGTCCAGTTTTCCGCAGGAGGCTGACTTGACAGGAAGTAAAATGACAAGGTGGATGCTCAATGGGAACAATTTGGGGTTAAGAATATGGGAATTAAGAGAGAAGCTTTTGGGGTAAACAATCTTGTCGGATAAGATCGTCGTAAGTTTCCCGTCTTAAAATCAAGTTAGCTTCTCCATTATTAACCAAAACCGCAGCAGGACGGGGCAAGCGATTATAGTTAGAAGCCATACTATAGTTGTATGCACCAGTCCCCATGATTACTAGAATATCTCCTGGATGGGTTTGAGGCAACTGAGCATCTTTAATTAAAATGTCTCCTGATTCGCAGTGTTTTCCTGCAATGGTTACAGTTTGATTGATTTGGGCGGACATTTTGTTTCCCAGAACTACGCTATAGGCGGATTGGTAGGTGATGGGACGGGGATTATCGGACATTCCCCCATCTACGGCGATGTAGGTACGCAGTTCGGGAATTTCTTTCTGACTACCCACTGTATAAGCTGTGACACAGGCGGAACCAATGAGCGATCGCCCAGGTTCGGCGATCAGTTTGGGTAAGGGTACACCACAGCGTTGACAGGCTTTCATGACGGCTTCGCTGACCGCTTTGACCCATTCTTCGATACTGGGGGGATCGTCCTCTTCTGTGTAACGAATCCCCAAACCTCCCCCGATGTTTAATACAGGTAAGGTCAAGCCGTATTCTTGCCCAATTTTTAGCCATTCTACTAAAACTCCGGCTAGATCTTGGTGGGGTTGTCTCTCGAAGATTTGGGAACCAATATGGGCGTGTAACCCTCGACAATCTAGGGATTTTTGTTCGGCGATGTAGCTGAAGACGGCCTCTATTTGATTGGGATCGAAACCAAATTTACTGTCTAGGTGTCCGGTGCGAATGTAATCGTGGGTGTGACATTCGATACCTGGGGTTAGTCTGATTAAAATGGGAATGGTCTGTTGGGAAAGATTTTGAGCCAGTTGAGGGATGGTTTGCAGTTCCACCCAATTATCAACAATAATGGTACAACCGATTTCTATGGCTTGTTTGAGTTCGGCAACGGATTTATTGTTGCCGTGAAAGTAAATTTTTTGAGCGATTTCTTGATTAGAATAGCCCATTTGTGTCAGTGCTTTTTGCGTTGTATGGAGTTCGCCTCCAGACACCACATCGAAGCCCAAGTCTTCTGTGGCGATGACAGCAACAACAGCCAGAGAACTCCAAGCTTTTGAGGCGTAAATGACTTGAGACTCCCCTTGATAGTAGGTTTGGAAAAAATCTCGGTACTGACGGCAAGCGGTTCTGAGGGTGATTTCGTCGAGGATGTACAGGGGGGAACCAAATTGCTCAACCAAGGTCTTTAGATCGCAACCACCGATTTCCAAGTTGTCGCGCGAGTTAATGTTGGCGGTTAGGGGTAATAAGGACTGGTTAGGCGATCGCGTCTCTGTTCCTGTGGGATTTTTTTGTAGGTAGTCTTGTCCCGTGTGAGGAGTTGTGCTAGGTGTCGCTATCATGATTTGCTGATCTATTTGGTGTAACTTGGTTAGGCAACTGCGAGACTTAGGGGAGTCAAGCAGACTTGAAAATAGGACTAAAATTGTTTCCAGGGTGAAATTTTAGCCCCAATGTCATGATCATAGTTGCTTCTACTCTCATACTAATACTACCTTATTCCACTTTTCACCTTGTTCTTTTGAACGCAGCTTTACAAACAGATTTGGCTACTTAATTATTGTGATGATTCAAGGTAGTGTTTAACCGGGCCAGATTGACTTAAGGATTTCTTGTGCTGTTTCACAATGGTTATACCCTTTTAACCCTTACTCAAAAATTTCCCCTATACACGGTCTAGCCTGCATTATTCATGAAGAAAAAACAAAACAAAAAAATAAGCAATTAGCA
>NZ_JARVCN010000276.1:0-30489 GCF_038442745.1 Crocosphaera sp. Alani8 | reverse complement strand
ATATTCTCAAACACTTTGGCTCAAACTATACAATTAATTTTGCTTAGGTACTTAAGAAAATGTATAGGAAATCTATTACTGAGCATTACCATAACCAGGAAACCTCCGCAGATTACCTCGTTAAGTTCAGGAGTCTCAAACATCTATCATCTCCTCAAAAAAGACTTAACTCCTAACACCGAACTTAGGTTTATTAAGGATTAACTTTCTGCTCCCTGTTCTAAAATTCCCTAAGTCCTATTCTCTAAATTAAGAGTTTAGAGTCAACTATTGCGATAGCAAGTGATGTCATAATTTTCTTACAAAGTTTTCGTTTGCTGTTCCAAAAAGCTGTTATTTACCCTAAATATTTCTGTTGAGTTATGTATCTATTTTGTAGATATATAACTCCATCCGTTCCTGCATAAATTGTTTCCTAATTACCATGAATAATAATAATAATCCCATCCCTCTAGAGTTAGTTTTTGTTGACACCTCTGTTAACGATCATGAAGACTTAATTACTGGAATCACCCCTTCTGATCCCAATGGACAGATGATGGTGGTAACCCTGGACGAAACTGCTGATGGTATGCAGCAAATAAGCGACATTATGTCCCAATATGCTCAACAAGTTTCTGCTGTGCATATTGTCACCCATGGTGATATGGGAATGCTTCAACTGGGGAATAGTAGCTTAAATAGTGAAAATTTAAGCCAATATCAGGGTCAATTAGCTATTTGGGGCAATGCTTTGACCAATGATGGGGACATTCTCTTTTATGGTTGTAACGTAGCGGAAGGGGAACTAGGGGAACAATTTGTCGATCAATTAACAGGGATGACAGGTGCAGATATTGCTGCGTCAGATGATTTAACAGGGAATGCTGGATTAGGGGGCGATTGGGATTTAGAATATGAAACAGGAACATTGGAAACAACTCCTTTATTTAACGAAATTACCCAAGCAAATTATCAATATACTTTACTAACAGCTTATATAGGTGATAATGGGAGAGTTAATGCTAACGGTGATCCTTTAGATATTAATGGTAATGTCATTAACGAAAATAATCAAAGTACCCAGTATAACCCTTGGGGAACGACTATTAATGATACCTCAATTACTGTATTAGACCTATCCCAAGTAACAAGAGCTAATCTAACAGTTAGGCCTTTACCCAATGGAAAAATTGAAATAGATCGAGGTGGACTAACAAGAATTACCGTTGATTCACAGTATGTAACAGAAATTATTGGGACAACTGCTAGTGGTAAAAAGACAACCCTTGATCTTCGTAATTTAACTTATGCCAATGTTAGTCCTTCTGATCGTAAGGATAGTCTATTTGTTAACTATCTTAATAGTAGTCAACAACCCATTGATTTAATTGTTCGGCGAGTTGAAAACTTCTTAGAAGCTGCTACGGATAACACCACGTTGATTATCGATGGTGATGATGAAGTAGAAGCAGAGGTAGAAACTCCTAATGGTGCTGATATTTCTATTACTTATGAAAATATATCATCTAGGGATAATATTTTAATTGATCTTGAAAGTGGTGTTGTTGATGGATTGGATGAAGAACTTGATAATGATAATGGAAATAATGTTTCTGTTATAACCATCAATTCAGGACAAAACGATGATGAAGAACTAAGTAAATTAGCACAAGGAGATGATTATCCTGTCAATGATGATTCAGATGCAGATATTTTAATTAAACTCAATGAAAATAATCAAGTTGTTCCTGATAGTGGTAGTGTTGTTTTATCCAGTGGTGACCTTAGTATAGTAGGAACAGAAGCAAATGACCTTATTGTAATTGATCCTAGTAATGATGATGGTGATAATAAAGATATTGTTGATAGTGCTAATATTAAACCCGGTGGAGGTAGGGATAGAATTATTGTCCCAGCAGCAGTTGCCGTTGATGTTGATATCGATGATGAAGAAAATAGTGAAGTTTTGATTGAGTTTGTTGGAGTTGAAGAAGATTTTGGGAACGGGTTAGACTTCAGTGATACAACTAAAGACTTAGTAGTTGATATTGGTTCTCCTCTAAACTTTGGCCTCAAAGCCGTTAGTGGTTCTAACAAAATTGCTGATGCTGAAAATGAAAATAATGGTGTTAAATACATTACAGACTTTACTCAAGGAACAGGGGCAGCAACCTATAAATTTAAAGCAGAATTCGCCAATAACCCAGGAAATAATCCTTTGCAAATTGATGGTTTAAAAACAATTAATAAACGCACACAACTCGATTTTTCTGAGGTTACTACTGATTTACGATTTGATATTGATACCGATGAAAGTAAGATTATAGATGGCCGGAGTTTTCTTTTTACGCAAATCTCTGTGTACAAAGTAACTCTGGCCGATCCACAAGATCCCACAGCTATCCCAACTTCTCCACAACTCCTTGCTACAATTTTATTGGATAGGCATGATAACAACAGCTTACTCATTGGCGGTAAAGGAAACAATATTTACAGATTTTTTGGGTTATCAACTTTCCAAGGTGCAATCAAAGGAGGAGCCAATGAGCAAGCAGCAGGTAAACTAAATACCTTAGATTTCACTTTCAATCAAAAAGATAATTCTTTAGCCGATGATGCACACATCGATTTAGGGCAAGGTACTTCTCTTGTCATAACTGGAAGTAGTGTCGAAACAAACAATCGCGCTTTTACTGATATTCACAAAGTTATTACCACCGCCAATACTAATCAACTTCAACAAGTAGCTACACCTGGAACAGCTAATCTGGTAGGTTCTGATCAGGATAATGAAATTTTAGTAGGTGGTAGAGGGAGAAATATAATCACAAATGGTAATGGAAACAATACAGTTTCGGAGGGTGGGGAAGGTAATGATACTTTAACTGGTGGTTCTCAAAGCAACTTTATAAGCGGTGGTGCTGATAATGACAGCATTAAGGGAGAAGGAGGAACTGATACACTTCTTGGCGGTCAGGGTGACGATAAAATAGACGGAGGCAATGGTAACGATACCATAGAAGGAAATAATGGTAAAGATAGTATTGAAGGTGGTTTTGGTTCAGATAGCATTTTAGGTGGATTGAAAGACGACACCATAGAAGGTGGTGGGGGAAATGATACCCTCAAAGGAGGCAAAGGAGATGATACTTACGTCTTTGATGAAGGTTATACCTGGGGAACTGATGAAATTAAAGAATTAAAAGGAGAAGGAGATAATGATAAATTAGATTTTAGCGGTATGCTTCGCGATTTAACTTATGTTATTGATGAGCGTAAGATTTTAGCTGGAGTTGGGCTTCCGGATGCAGGCTTCACGCCTTCAAATCCTGTAAATGTTGGCCTTGGCGTACAATTCCAACAAGCAACAGGGACTTTTACTTCTAATCTCTACACAGTAGAAGTAGATGAAAATATAGAGCAAATTGCTACTGGTAGAGGTATTAATAACTTCCGTTTTGGTGATACATTTGCCAATATTTTTATTGATAATGGCGAAACATTGCCCATTAGTCAGCCAGTAGGAACAGGTCGCGCTTCGCAATTGGTTCTTGATTTTCGCGGAATTTCTCAACCATTAACATTTACCTTCAATGCTGATGGAAGCTTATCCGTCAGTATCAGGGCTGTGAGTGGTTTAGCTAGTTTGGGTAAGGTCACTATTTCTAAAGTTGATGCAAATACTAAAATTTATGGTGGTCGATTTGAAAATAAATTTGTTGCAGCTAAATCTATTACAGGAACCACTTCGGCAAACTTTGCTGGTACCTTGATTGGTGGAGGTGGAGATTCCCCCATCGATCAACGATCTAAAGTTCTCTTCCTTGGAAGTGGACTTGTTTCCCTTGTCGCGAAAATACTTCCTTTTGTTGATTCGAGTAATACTGGAGTGAGAAGACTAGGATTAACCGGAGTCCCTGTAACAAATACTATTGGTTTTGATTCTGGTGTTGTGCCAAGCAGTGCGAATATTCTCGACAAAAGTAAATTTACAGGGGTTACAAAATGGCAACAGTTCCTTGAAGGACTAAAAGTTGCGGGCAAAGCAACAACGGCTTTTGCGGCTCAAAACCTCCTACAGTCATTTAGTGTTCGCAATATTGATTTAGGAATTGGTATTACTAACTCATCAGGAAATACTCAAACGGTCAAAGATATTTCATTACAACCCATTGGTTTTACTGGGACCCTACAAAATATAGATAATGTTGAGTACAGTAGTGGTTTTTATTATGTTAAAGGAACAACAGCACCCACTGCTGACCCATTTGGTTTAAGTGCATTGGGTAGCAATACTTTCAAGCCATCAACAACAATTTTGTCGCGACCTGGCTTATCTATTCTAGAAGGTCGCACTGGAGGTGATTTCTATAGTTACACCAATCTTTGGGGACTATCTGCTATTTTGGAAGCCCCAGATGTACAGATTGCAGGTAACAATGTCGAAGCATTCTATGATACCTTGGACTTCTCAGGAGTTAATGAAGCCGTCATTGAGGTGGCAAACTTCTCATCTGTAGATATCTTAGATGAAATACTGCCGGATGATATTCCATTACCAAATCCAGATGACTTTGATATCGGAAGTAACTTACTATTGGCAACAGGACAAACTCCAGTACCGAGATGGGTGGAACTTTTCCTCAAAAATTTACTTGGAGGGACTGGAGTTCCTGATGTTCCCAGTAGTTTTCTAGCTGCCATCGATATAGAGACAATTATTGCGGCTGGGGATATGACAATTCGGTTTGGTCCCAATAGTAAAATTGATGGTGGAATTCGTCCATTTGATTTGAGTACTCGAACCATTCCTGGCTTATTATCGGGGTCAGGCATCGAGAATACTCTCAAATTCCTGTTCAAAAATCCCTTTGTCCGTCTAGATTATACAGATTATGGTACAGAAGGCATCGAAGTGGATGCTACAGCAGGGGGAGAGCTACCATTTTTAGGTCGAACACTGACTTTTGGTACAGCCACAGGTGTTGAAGGTAATTTCTCAGGACTAGATGCTTTAGTTCCAGACGAATTTTTAGAAGGGCTAGGTGATCTCAATCCTAGAAACTTTGCTGTTTCCAATATTTATGATGTAACTGGTAGTGAAGGAAACGATACCATTAAAGGCAGTAGTGTCATCAATAAATTTGAAGGCTTAGGCGGCGATGATTTGCTTGAGGGTAGAGAGGGTGTTGATACTTTAATTGGTGGGTTTGGAGATGATACTTTAAAAGGTGGTGAAGGAAATGATGAGATAACTGGTGGCTTGGGTAATGACTTAATTGAGGGTGGAAAGGGTAATGATACAATTATCATTTCTCAGTTGTTGACTGGGGATACCATCGTAGTAGAAGGGGATATCATTCCCAATCCAGATGATCCCGATCAAGAGACGGTTGAACCTGGAAGCGATGATATTCTCGATCTTTCCCAATTGAGTTCTCAATTGAGTTCTGACGCTATTATTCGTGAAATCAGCGTTAATGACGATGGCAGTAGCACTCTTAGTATTGAAGATAATGGAATTCAAATTGCAACTATTACCTATTCCAACATCGAAGAAATTATAATCCCTGACGGAATGCAAATTATAGGGGTAGATTTAGTTGGAAGCGATGCAGACGAAACTCTAGTTGGTGCAAACCAGGATGACACTATTGAAGGTGGTGCCGGTAATGATTTACTTCAAGGAAATGGTGGTGATGATAGTTTAGTTGGTGGTAACGGTGATGACACCATAGAGGGGGGAAACGGTGATGATACCATTGTTATTAATTCTCTGCTCAATGTGAATAATATTGTTATTGATGGAGGAACCGAAGACGGAGATAATGACATTCTCGATCTGTCTTCATTGGATAGTAATTATATTTTCCAACAGCAAAATGGAGCTAATCCTTCTGAGAATATTCTAATTATTTCAGAGAGTTCTCCTTTAACCGTTCTGGGACAGATTACTTATTCTGGCATTGAAACCATTTTGTTCCCATCTCAACAGCTTAATAGTGCAACAGTTAATAATGCTAATACAGAGCAGTCTTTAACTTCTGAGGAAATAGTACCTTTAATTAATGAGGCACTTACTCAGTGGACAGATGCCGGTTATGACATTAATATTCCGAAAGATTTAGCCAGTGTTCAATTTACTATTGCAGATTTACCAGGAACAATTATTGGTCAAACGGACGGACAGACCATTATTTTAGACCATGATGCAGCTGGGTTAGGTTGGTTTGTGGATAGCACCCCAGGAGACAATAGTGAGTTTACATTTAATGGAGAGATATTAGTTGCTACGGAAGAAGGTGGTGCGCAAGGAAAACTTGATTTACTAACAACTATTCTTCATGAATTTGGTCATATTTTAGGGTTAGAAGATGTCAATCAAAGTAACACTTTAATGAATCAAGTGTTATTCACTGGAACTCGTTTAAGTCCAGAAGAATGGACGGACGAAACTTCTATTGCCAATACCTCTGTTACAGGCAATATGACTGGTTTATTGAATGATACTGATTTGTTCTCTCAAGGATTAAGCGACTTTGCAACTTGGGCAGGAAATTTTGCAACAACCATTGATGAAATTGTTCTGGATGAAGATGATGAAGCAGTTGCTTTACCCTTCCTTAATAAGTCGTTAGATCAAGTATTTAATATTAGTGCCTCAGAAATTACTAACCTAATCCAAACTGATCTTATTAACCCTGTTAAAGACTATTTAGACAACAACGATTTAAGTAGTTTAGATAGTCTCTCAGGAATTACTGCAATTAACAGTATTGATGAGCAATTCCAAACCACAATTACTTTAGTGGACTCCGCTGAAATTCTAGACCTAGATTTTGTTAATACAAATCTAGATATTTTAGGACTTAACTTTAATGGGAAAACTGCACCTACTTTAGAATTACTCAGTGACCTAACCTTAACCTTTAACTTTGGTAAGAATAGCGACGGAGAATTCTTTATTCGCAATCCTCAATTAAATGCGGATATTGCTGTAGATTCCACGACAATAATTGATCCTGATAGTATTTCTAGCGACCAAAATGGAACCTTTACTATTAGTGAAGAGGGAATTTTATATACTCCAGAACAAGGATTCCAGGGAACGGAAACATTTACTTATGATCTGGTTCAAATTGATGCTGATGGTAACTTTATTAACCGAACAACAATTACTGACACTATTACAGTTGATCTCGATTTATCTAACCTGACATTAGAAGATTTAGAAAACAATAATCTTGGTGATATCGAAGTAGGAACTTATGTATTTGATGCAGATACAATTGACAATGTAATTCCTGTTCTTACTGATCCTCTCTACTTTGAAGTTAACTTTGGTCCGTTAGGTATCAACATTAATGAAGGAGATATCTTCTATAACACAGGAGTTGAAGCTGGAGTCTCTGGACGTTTATCTGTTACTGATTTAGTGAACGATACTAATGGTGACTTAATTGGCACTGCAACCCTCGATGATGACAGCCAATTTGAAGTTAATTTACCAGTCACTATTGATACTCCCATTAATGGTATTAGTTTCGACTTACCAGGATTTATAGGTTCCTTTGATTTCGGCTTAAATGAATCCACAACTGTTGCTGAATTCCTCGATGAACTTAATCCCTTCAACATTGGAATCGATGATTTATTGCCATTTGGGGATATTTCTTTAGACCAAATTAAAACACAAGTAACCACCACTTTAAATAACTTCTTTGGCACTATTACAGAGACAGAAATACCACTCATTGGTAAGAGTTTAGGAGATTTAATTGGCTTTGAAGTTGGGGATGTCACAGGAATAATAGAAACAGCCTTTAATGCGGCTGCAGACATTCAAGATTTACCCGATTTAATTATCACAGGGTTAACTAATCTCTTAGATGGATTTGGCTTGAACTTTGATGATTTCGGATTTAGTTTTGATGATGTTATTAATATTGACTTTTCCTTTGCAAGTAGTTCTGAATTCACTTTACCATTAGGAATTGATTTAGACGCTTTAGATTCAGGAATTGCCTCAGATTTAGGAATTGATAACTTTAGTGGTTTATTCAACTTAGGTAATGTTACTTTAGATGCGTCTTTAGACGTTGATTTACCCATCAAAATTGATCTAACTAATGGTTTTGATGTAGATGTGGATGATGATGCTGGTGTCACCATTGCAATAGAGACAATTTCTAGTGATATTACAGGTTTAAATATCAAGATTCCAGACTTAACCATTGGGGAATTTCCAGCACTTAATATTGATGGAATAGATATTCCTGAGACAACTTTAGGATTAGTTGTTGAAGAGGGAACCTTAGACTTTAATATATTGGCTCAATTAGGAGGTACTGGTAATAATTTTGATGCAAGTATTCGTACGGAACTACCCATTTTCTTCCCTACCAATAATACACCTTTAGGAGGAACAACTGACGATACAAATGCAGATGGTTATAACGATAATACCCTAGTTTTTGAGGCTGAATATGATAATGGTTTCTCCGTTAATGAGTTCGTTGCACCCAATTTAGGAGCTTCATTTGGAGTTAGTTCTTTATTCAATGATATTATTGGTAATCCCACAAAATTAACCAATAGTTTAAATAATGCCCTTGATTATCTTGATGAAAAAGCAGATGATTTATTCGGCAATATTAATCTACCTGTTATTGGCAATTTAGGGGATAAAATTACCCTCTTTGATGACTTAGGAACCTTTGTTACTAATCTCGGTACAGAATTAGGCGACTTATCTGCTCCTTCCATTACTGATATAAATGAAGCCATTAAAGACGCATTTACAGGTATTGATGGTTTAAGCATTAATAATAGCGATTTACTGAAATTTAAAGGCACAAGTTTTGAAGTCTTATTAGATGTTGGTGGAATGGTTAGCACCACCCTAAACCCTGACTTTGCTAGTAGTTTCCCCGGTTTAGGTTTAGATAATCTTTTGGGATTAGATGTTGATGCAGGAGTTACATTAGACTTTGATTACAACATTCTCTTTGGCTTTGGTTATCACTATCAAGATGGTTTTTATCTAGTTACAGAAAGTAAAACTATCGATAAACCAGAATTGTTCTTTGACCTAACAGCAACTATTCGAGATGGCTCTAAATTCTCTGGAACCCTTGGTTTCTTTACTATTGATTTAACAGAAGTAAAAGACGAGATGGATTCTCAATTAGGGGCTGCAATAGGCTTCGATCTAATCGATCCTGGTAATGATGGTCGTCTCAGTTTAAATGAATTTAGTGCTGTTAGTATAGACCCCATTTTTGATGGTTTATTGGATGCCAAGTTCACGTTTGATACCACAGTTGAAGACATTGATATTGCTGGACAAACCTTTAGTTTCCCCAAAATAGAAGCTAATCTCAACTTTGAACAAGCATTTGATTCCCTAGCTGACATGGCCAGTGATGCCATTGAAGATATTACATCAGTTTTCTTTGATAGTGTAACCCTAGATTTAGGAAAATATATCAGCGAATTTATTGACCCCATTACAGGATTTATTGCGGACTATTTAGGACCAATTAAACCAGTTACCGACTTACTCACCAAAGAAATAGATTTCCTCAAAGGTTTAGGACTATCTCAACCGAACTTATTAGGATTAGCACAAATTGCCAATGGAGGAATTGCTGATGCAATTAAATCAATCTCTGCATTAGGAGAAGCCATTGATTTTGCCACCACAGTAAAAGACTTAAAAGAAAGCATTGACGGACAAGATTTTAGAATAAGTATTGGGAGCTTCAATGCAGGAGGTTTCGGTTCTAGTTCTAGCAGTAATAATAAAGTTTCCGGAGCCAATGCCATTTCCGGAGCTAATTTGAACAGTAGTGCCAATGGACAACTTGATTCAGATCAACAACAAAAATATTCACGGTTTTCTGCAGGTTTTGGTGGTTTAAGTACGGTTCAATTTGACTTTAATCTCTTAACCGATCCCAAAAATGCCTTTAACTTATTAATGGGTGAAGACGCGCAATTATTCTCCCTCAATTTACCCCCATTAAGCCTGATCTTTGAATATATCCAAACCTTCCAGATTTTCACAGGGGTTAACCTTCGTTTAGGGGGACGAGTAACCGCCTTAGCTAATTTAGGATTTGCCTTTGATACCAGTGGGATTAATGAGTGGAAAGAAACCGGTTACCAAGCAGCAGAAGCATATCGAGTGTTTAATGGCTTTTCTCTATCAGATAACGGGAAAGAAGGGTCGGACAATGACCTTCCAGAAGCAAGTCTTGCAGCTGCTATTATTGCCGGAATTTCCCTAGGTTATGCCCCACCACAATCAGGATCTGGTTTAGACGTTCAATTAGGGGTAGATGGAGGAATTGAAGCGAAAATATCCTTCGATCTCAAAGATGTTAAAGATACCATCAACCCCAATGAAGATCCCGATATTGAGGGGGATGAACTTATTGGGGACGGTTTCATCCGTTGGGATGAAATAGAAACCCTACTCTTCTCAGAAGGAGATATTCCTAATCCACTGTGTCTATTCGATACCAGAGGAGAATTAATTGCCTTCCTAGAAGCTTTTGTCTCCATTTCAGCCAATCTCTACGGCAGAAGATTCACCGTATTTGAAGCCCGTCAACGGTTCTTAAATGAAGTTTTAGCTAGTTATGACTTTACCTTCTGTGATGATGTGGTGGAGACACAAATAGCAACCCTAGATGACAGTGGACAATTAACCTTACAACGTATTCCCTCCGTAATGCCAGATGAAGACAACACAGGGGAAGAATATCTTGTTGATTACATTACCAATAGTGATGGTGTAGGAGAAATTGTCGTTAGCTCTATGGGAGAAAGAGAATACTTTAATGCTTCAGAAGTGACTTCCATTGTTTCGGTGGGAACAGAATATAACGACACATATATCATTGGAGAGAGTATTAATACAGATGTGTTACCCAGTATCACCATTAACTTGAATGGGGGTGCAGGAGATGATGTCTTACAAGTGAGTGGAGACATAGGTGCAACCCTAAATGGAGATGAAGGAAACGACACCATTATCGGGGGTACAGGAGACGATACCATCATGGGTGGCTCAGAGGATGATGCCATCTCAGGATTGGGTGGTAATGACTCGATTATGGGGGGTACAGGGAATGATTTAATCCTGGGTAACTCTGGGAATGATACCCTGGTGGGTGACTCTGGTAATGATGTTATTGAAGGGGGAACTGGAAGTGACTCTATTTCAGGAGGAATGGGTGAGGATACCCTCAAAGGGCAAAGTGGTGCAGATACCATAGAAGGTGGAGACAATGACGATGTAATTGATGGTGGTGTAGGTCAAGATGACTTAAAAGGTGATGCAGGAGATGATACCTTTATTTGGATGGCAGGAGAAGAAGAAGACAGCATCGATGGTGGTGCAGATAATGATACCTTCAAGCTGAAAACCTTTAGTTCTATTACTCAATTAGTGGGACAAGATGACAGTGCAGAAAATGAAATTGTGGAAGTTCATGGGGATGATACAGTAGAACTTTCTGGTAATGGTTCAAATAGTGTCACTGTTGATGTTAATAGCTTAACCTTTACCCCTGTTAATACAGAAGGGTTTGTAATTGAATTAGGGGAAGGGGTTGATGATATTACAGTCAATGATTTAACTGGTAGTAATGTTAATTTGGTAGATATTTCTGGTGGTGTGGGACGTAGTTTAATCAAAGAACTGAGAGACGCTTATGTTTATAACGAAGATACAGATCAGTTTGAATTAGATACAGATGACCAAGGTAATACAGTTCAAGAACTCTTTGAATTTGTCGAAAAAACCATAGATCAAGACCAAGATACTATCAATATTTTTGGTTCTAGTGGACAAGATGAATTTATAGTTACTTCTGGAACATTTGAGGATCTAGAAATTAATGAAATCATTCCCACTATTGAGATTCTTCAAAATAATCAGATCACTTTTGTGTTACGAGAATTAGAAGAAAGTCAGGATAGTTTAATTATTGATGGAGCGGAAGATAGCGACACTATTGATGCTAGTGCAGTTGAAGATAACGCTTCTGTACTGTGGTTAGAAGATACTCGATTATTAGGAAATGTAGGCAACGATCGCTTGATTGGTTCTCAACAGTCAGAGTTAATTATTGGAGGTTTCGGGGCTGATATAGTTACAGGGAATCAAGGAATTGACCGCTTTAGTGATCCTCTTTACACAGATATAGATAAGTTAGATACATTACGAGAAGAACGAAATGCAGAATTTTATGTGAGTGATACTTTACTGCATATTGGGGAATTAAATCTTCGCAATGGTCAACCCACTTTACGGAACGGGGAAACGGAAACTTTACCTGATAATATCTTTACCATTTATGAAATGATTGGAGGTGAATCTTCTAATACTTTCTGGGTAGAAAACTTTACCCAAAAAGTGGTACTTGACGGCAAAGATGGATTAACAACCTTCGGAAGTGAAAGAATTGGCGACACCTATCGTATCGTTATGAATGGGCAACAAACCCGTCTGGGAGGTGGCGTTTATGTTGAAGATAGTGGCACAGGAAATGAGTTTGATGTAGTAGAAATTGAAGGATTTAAGAACGATCCTAATGTCTTCTACTTTAATGTTGATGATACCTATGGTGCTTATGTTGAACATCAAATTGACACCAATAACTTTAGTAACTTTGCAGCGTTAGATATAGATGGGTTACTAAGTCAAATTAATGAAGATGCAGAAGTAGGATTAAACACAGAAGCTCGTGAGGTTACAGGTAGTTTAAATACTGCCCCAAGGGTTTATTATAATGTACTAGATTCTGTGGAAAAATTAGAAGTATTTGGTAGCGATAAAGAGGATCTCTTTATCTCCGATGACAACGATCTTAGAACAAGAGATGATGAAGATAATGTTATTGAAGCTGTGGTAAATGTCTATGGAGGAGATGGGAATGATCAGTTCTTTATTGGTAACGTTTTAGCCACTAATGAAGAGAATGGAATTACTTTTGTGACTGATATTACCAATGGAGTTAGTGTTACCACTAAATTCTTCGGGGGTGGAGATAACGACTACTTTGAAGTCAATCATAATATTGCTCCTATTTCGTTAATTGGAGACGACGGAGACGATATTTTCTACCTTAAATCTCACTTAGAAAAAGTAGGAGATGATGAACAAGAAATTCCCTTAGAAACCATTAGGGTTTCTGCTGGAGATGAAGACGGAAATGTAAGTGAAGATGATTCAGATGCTTTATTCCGTTATGTAACTAATGCAGAAGTCTTTATTAATGGAGGAGAGGGATTTGATCAATTAGTAATAGCAGGAACACAAGTTGCTGATACCTTCTACGTATTTGTTGAAGAAGAAATCAATCCTGACGGTAGTAAACGCCAAGTTCAACGTGTTTTTGGAGCAGGGTTAGTAATAGAAGAAATTGAAGATATTGAACGCTTAATACTCTTAACTGGTGCAGGAGATGACACAGTTTATCTCTATGGAGTAGACGCATCTCAACAAGTTCTTATTAATACAGGGAGTGGAGGAGATACCGTCCAATTAGGAGGTCCAGATCAAATAATTAACGTCTTCGT
This sequence comes from Crocosphaera sp. Alani8, assembly GCF_038442745.1. Classification (NCBI taxonomy): domain Bacteria; kingdom Bacillati; phylum Cyanobacteriota; class Cyanophyceae; order Chroococcales; family Aphanothecaceae; genus Crocosphaera; species Crocosphaera sp. Alani8. The sequence goes on along the minus strand of NZ_JARVCN010000276.1, from coordinate 16,914 downwards.
ACCAGATGAAAATGAAGCCATACAACCTAAAGAAATTTCCTTAACAGCTAACTATGATTTAAGCAAAATTTTAGGGAAAGTTTCTATCTTTGGTTCCACCAATGATACTCAAGAAGATACCTTGATTCTTAACCACCAACCAGAGGATAATAGCTTAATCATTGATCCCTTAACTTGGGTATTAACAACAAGAAACGCCGGCACAAATCAAGAGCCTCTAATTATTTCTACTGTCAGAAGTTCCGATATTCTAAGTGATGATATTAACACCATTGATTATCAAGGATTTGAATCATTTGAATTCAATTTCCTAGGGGATGTAAACAATACAGTTGTTGTAGAAGATGTGGATGAAAATGTAGAAGCTGTCATAGTAGGTGGAGGGGGAATTGATGGAATTACCTTCAGTGCCAAGGAAGAAAGCGCAGCTTTAGCCAGCGCATTAATTACCAATAATGATGATGATGATGGTATTCGAGTTCAGAATTTAGGTGCAGTAGGAGATGTAAGTTTCAAAGAATTTGAAGCAGCAGATATTACCTTAACGGACTTCGACGATCAACTAGAAGTTAACTTTACAGTTGATGATGTCACCCTAGATATTACTGGAGAGGATGGAAATGATGAGATACTCATTAAACAAGTTGGTGATATTACCAATAGCAGTGAGACAGCTTCCCTCAGAGTAATAGGAGAAGAAGGAGAAGATACTGTCACCGTTGAAATTATTGGTTCTGCTCTTAACGCAACCAATTTATTAGAAAATGTAGAAGTTACGGCAGAAAACTTAATTGTCACTAATAACGTTTCAAGTAATTGGAAAATTAGCAACAATCGCCTTTCTATCGGTCGATTTGTTGGCAACAGCACTTATGTTTATGAAGACCGCTTAAAACTGGATAATGTTGATAAAATTGACCTTCAAATTGACTCTTCAAATTTTAACTTCAGTGAATTAATTGTGGAAGAAGTTGCTCGTCGGGCTGATGTCACAATTAATGGAAATCAAGTTAGCCTAGAATCACGTATTAATGCCTTAGAAACCGGTGAATTTAAAACCTATCAAAGCTTTGAAACAGTAATTGATTTTGACGGTTATACCGGTGGCACAAGAATTGAAGAGAACTTCCGTCTTTCTAGCAGTCAAGGCTTAAGTGCTGATAACACATTAAATACGGGAGCTAAAACCAACGGAACATATACTTTACAACTGCAAAATACCTACAATGAGTCAACAGATGTTAAAGATGTCTTTGATATTACTTCCATTGAATTAGCTTCCCAAGATGGTAATACTCAATCAGTCGTATTTACAGGAACAAAACGAGATGGAAGCACCGTAGAAACAACCATTGATGTAGATAGTAATACCTTCCAAACCTACGGTAACGAAACCGTTAATCCTCAGTTTAGTGAGTTCAAGAATTTAGTCTTAATCACTTGGTCTGGAGCCAATATTTTAGTTGATAATATAGTTGCCCAAGAAGTCTTACCAGAACCCAATGATCCCACTAAATTAGGACTTGGATATTCCCCATATTCAGAACGAATTGTCTTTAATGGAGAGGTTGTCGGCCGAGAATATTTTGAAAATGACTTCAAGATTAGTAAATTGGGATTATTTAACAACCGTGACCCGATGCGTATTGATAATGGAAGATTTAAGCCACAAGATGCTATTTCTATAACTCGTGAAGATAATCAACCCTTTGACTTAATATCCTTACAAGTAGCCCGTTCTACTGGTGGTTCACAACAAATTTATTTCTTCGGATTTAAAGAAGGTGGACAAAGAGTTTATGCCAATTATTCAGTCAATGGAACTGGTTTTCAAACAATAGGTCGGGGTTCATCTATCGATTCAACAATTTTTGATGACTTTACTGATGTTGAGTTTGTTTGGGTTTATGGAGCAGCAGAAGCAGACGGAAGTATAGATGCCTCATCCAGTGGAAATACTGGTAATCAGGAATTTAAAGATGAAATTCGATTTGACAATATCAATCTCGAAGGAATTGATTTAAACAACCCGCAACCAGTAACCTTACCCAGTAGTGACACCGTAGAAGATTATGAGCTTGGTCAGGTAGGAGACACAATTACCATCAATACTGATACACGGGAAATCACAGCCCCTGGACAAGACTTCTCTAACGATTATACAACCACAAATATTGGGGATATTATTCAATTCCGTTTCTCTAGCAATCTGGTAATTCCTGATAACGTAACCATTATAGGGAGAGGAAGCCTGGGTATTTCCATCTTGGCCAACGATGTAACTGTGGGAGATGGAGTCACCTTTAACGTTTCTGCTGATGGTCAAAACGCCGGTGCCGGAGGTGGTGACGGTGGCAATGGTGCTTCTGGTGGCAACATAGGGGGCAGAGCTAACGGGGCACAGGGTCAAGTGGGCGGAAATTTCGGTAGTGGTTTCAATCTTAACCCTGGAACAAATACAACTAATAATAACGGTGGCACCGGCGATGGTGATGGTAAAAATGGTAGAGAGGGACAAGGTATCTCCGGCGGCGGCGGCGGCGGTGGCGGCCAAGAAGGTACACTTAGCCAACAAAGCAGCGATGCTGGTGGCGGCGGAAATGGCGGCAACGGTCGTAGTGGTGGTAGTGGTGTGTTCACTGATATTGGTATCGGAGGAGCAGGAATTAATAACGTCGAAATCGGGACTGGAAGAAATGGTACAGGGGGTAGCCTTGGCACCGGTGGTACCGGTGGGATGGGCAGTGAAAGAAGTAGTTTCGATGATGGCATTAGTGCCAGTACAGGCGGTGCTGGTGGTGATGGGGGCGATGGTGGTCCCGGCGGCGATGGAGGTGATGGTCGCGCTGGAACCAACAGTATCACTGGTTTAAGTATCTCTGGTGGTAGTGGTGGTAGTGCCGGTGGTGGCGGCGGTGCTGGAGGTAATGGCGGCGGCGGCGGCGGCGGCGGCGGCGGCGGCGGCGATTGGCAAAACGATGGTAACGGCGGCGGCGGCGGCGGCGAGGGTCAGCCCGGCGGTGCTGGAGGTGATGGCGGTGACGGCGGCGGTGGAGCCGGCGCTCTAGAAATCATTGCTCTTGGACGCATTCAAATTGGGGATTCTGATTTTGAGGCTAAAGGAGGAGATGGCACTACTGGTGAGTCTGGAATCAAAGCAGCAGATAGTCCTGATTTACAACTTGACGATGAAGGAGATCCTAGCTCTATATACTTCGGCACAGGCGAAAACGGAGGTAGCAATGGTAATGGTGGTAATGGTGGTCGTGGAGGAGATGGTGGTCTCGGCGGCGATGGTGGCGATGGTGGCCACGGTGCTGGCGGTGCTGGCGGTACCATTAAGCTCTATGGTTCTGTTGTAGAAACCTCCTCAACCGCATTTGATGTGTCTGGTGGTACGGGTGGTAATAGTGGTGAAGCAACCGATGGAGAAGATGGTCGTATTATTTTGGGTAGCAATTTATCTAACCTCAATAGCTTAATTAGTGGTGCTGAAACCTATCAAGGTGCTAAAGAGACTAATCCCTATATTCAAGGAAATACCACGGAGGTTCCCTTTATTGCTGGTCTTTTGGGAGGTGCAGATGTTTACGGTTTATTAGAGACGGGAACCACTGGCAGTTTACCTAGTTTCTTTGACTTCAGTAACCAACCTATCCCTGATGATGCACTGGCGGCGGTTTATCGTTTAGATTTAGGTCCAAACTTCTCTAACGGTTATGACTACAGTTACAACTATGCTGATGTGTCCAACAATGTTGACTATGATCTGGTCTTATTTATTAATTTGACCAATGATGAATTAGTTAACCCTCAATTGGGAATTGAGTTGGATCAAGATAATAATACTTATCTAGAAACCCTCTTGGCAGGAGGAATTGCACGAGAGGAACGCTTTGGCGGTGTCCCTGCTAATGATACCTTAATTGCATCGTTACCTGGCTATAGTATTTGGGCAACCTTAGTGCCAGATAATGGGGCTGTTGATGTTAATGCAACCATTGATGGTCCAGTAGATGGAATCTTTAATATGAGTCTCGATGATGGTCAATTTGCCTTCATTCGAGAAGAAGAACAAACCATTGCTAGTAGTCCTCTGGCCGGGTTAACGGATATGGTGATTAGTCCTGATGGTAATCATCTCTATGGTGTTAGCAAGGATAATAATAGCCTGGTTGTGGTGAATAGTGATGATTTGAGTCAGCGTCAGTTCTTCCAAGATCGATTTGATGGTGTTAATGGACTAGCTGGGGTGAATGCTGTAGCGATTAGTGAGACAGGAGATAAAGTTTATGTTGCCAGTGAAACGGATCAAATTATTACCGTCTTTAACCGCAACTCAACAACGGGGAATCTAACCTTTGCCCAAGAATTAGCGATTCCATCAGGTAAAGTTGAAGCCTTAGAAATTGTTGGGGACAACCTCTATGTAAGTGGTTCTCCCACTCCTTCTGTACGCATTACAGGGGATGGTTTATTAACCAGTTTGTATGTCACTGGAGAGCAACTTACAGATTATCCTAACTATGATGACTTGAAACCCCTGACAACGCTGTTTACAGACTCTATTCGACAAACCAATACATCAGGTGGGTTTGAGATTTTCTCAGATGTCTTATCTACAGTTCCCACAGATGACTTTGCAGTGGTTTGGGAAGGAGATATTGAAGTCGCTAACGCCATGAGTAGCAGTGATGTAGAAGTCACATTTTTCCTCAGTAGCAATACCAATGATAAGACTCGTCTGTTTATTGATGGTGAGGAAGTGCTGAATAATACGGGTGCCAGCAGCAACACTAATAGTGTTCAGTTGGACTTGACATCAGGTAATCATGAGATTCGAGTTGAATTTGTTGATTTTGCTAATTTAGCTAACATTGACCTTGATTATCAAATTACGGGTCAATCAAGAAAACAATTAACTGTTGCTCCTATTGATTCTACAACTTCTGGACTGTTAACCCTTGATACCAGTGGGGAACTGTTGAGTTCTAGTACCAATTTAACCGAGATCACTGATTTAGCAGGTAGCAAAGATAAGACTTTACTCTATGCTTTGAGCAATAGCGATAATAAGCTGTTAATTTTGGACAATGTTAATGTTAGTGCTACTCCTGTAGAAATTTCTATCGATGACACCATTGGTTTAGGGGAAGCAAGTGCGATCGCTGTTAGCAATGATGATCAATATGTGTATGTGGTTGGGGATGGAACCCTAGCAGTCTTTGAACGCAATGGCAATACCCTCAATACAACTCCTGTACAGTTACTAACAGAAGAACAGATTAATGTTGAAGGGTTAGACAATGTTAATAGTATTGAGGTAGCTGAATTTGGAGAGGACGAGTTAATTTATGTCACCAGCGAGACTAATGGTACTTTAGCAGTCTTCTTCAAAGAAGGAACAACAGGAACAGTGAGTTTCCAACAAATTCTGACTAATTTGACTGGGTTAGACGCGGCCAGTGCGATCGCGGCTTCTAATAGTCAAGTGTTTGTTGCTTCGAGTCAAGGACGTAGTGTTACGGATGTTGGAGGAATTGCCAGCTTTAATCTATTAGCTGAAAATAGTAGTGAACTGCAACCGCAACGACTGGATATTGGCTTTACCAACATCTATGAATTAACTATTAATACGGGAGAACAAGACGATACCATTACTCTGTTGAATGCACCAACAGTTACTCAGCTAAACATTAATAGTAGTGATACAGGAGGAGGGTTAGCAGATACCATAACATTCCTCGATGTTCTTACCCCTGAAGATAGTGAATTTGGCTTTGCTAGCACTGATATTACTTCAGGTTCTGCCAGTGATATTATTACCATTAATCCTCAGAAACCTTCGGAAAATACACTTTTGGAAATTTATGCAGGAGATGGTGATAATAATGTTCAAATAAGTAATCTCCTAACAGGTAATGCTGAAGAGAATGAAGATATAAACGGTGTCTATGTGGAAACGGGAACAGGTTCAGATAATGTTGAAGTGGAAAATTTTGAAGGTCTATTAAGAATAGTAACCAGTGATGGGGATGATTATGTCTCTATTATTAATGCTGACTTAACCGTTTCAAGAAGCAGATTTGGACGAGATATTAATACGGGCAATGATAATGACACTGTGGAGATTATTAATAGCAAAGGAATCCGATTAATCAGAACAGCGAATGGAGATGATACTGTTAGTTTGACAGGAGTTGAATTAACGGAACAAATTGAGAATGATAGTCCAGTAACTGGTCGGATTGAATTAGGCAATAATGAAGATGAACTTTATATTAATGCCAGCACAACCCAAATAACAGGTGATGATGGAAATGTTGTTACCTTCAACAATATCTTTAATCTTCATAGTAGTAATAACGCTGGAGATGACACAATTTATCTCCAAAGTGCAGGTGCATCAGATGTGATGAATCTTTATGGACATGAAGGAGATGATACCTTTATTGTTAACGCCAATCAAATTGAGAATGGAGCAACCATTCTGCTTGATGGAGGGAATCAAGTTAACGGGGATTCTTTACAGGTTAATACCGGTAATAGTTCACTCTCCACTGCTTTAACTGCTAATAGTGGAACCATTCAAATTGGTGGTAATGATTTAGCTTCTTACAACGAAATTGAGAATATTAATGGGGTTAGTAACGTTACTCAAGCTCAAATAACTGAGACAATTTACACCATTAATGAAGGTTCAAGTCTCACCTTAGAAGGAGTTGTAACACTTCCAAATAATGCCAAAATTACCTCAGCTAAATGGATACTTAGTAATGATGATACTTCAGTAGAAATCGATGCTGGAAAGAATGCTTCCATTAGCACACCAATTGATTATACAGAGTTAATTAATTTAGGATTTGGAGATAATGGGACCTTCGACATTACGCTTCAGGTAACAGATGATACACCAAACACTGTAACCACCAATAGTAAGCTAATTATTGAAAATGTAGCCCCCACTGTTAACGTTACCAGTCCAACAGATTTAACCTTTGAGGAAGGAGAAGATATCACCTTTACCGGTAACTTTAGTGATGTAGGAAGTCTTGATAATCACACTTATACTTGGGACTTTGGAGACGGCACAATTATAAGTAATGCCTTCACATCAAATCAAATTTCTATCCCCTATTCTTATCAACAAACAGGTGATAGCGACTCAATATATACAGTTACCTTTACCGTTACTGATGATGACGGTGGGGCTAATAGTCAAACCTTTGATGTAACCATTGAAAATGTAGCTCCTGTAATTGACACCATTAACTTACCAACTGCTCCCATTGAAGGAGAAGAAATTACCCTAAGTGCAACAGCAAATGATGCAGGAAACGATGATTTAACTTATGAATGGACATTCAATAAGAGTGATGGTTCACAAGAACAATTGAATGGTCAAACAGTAAGCTTAACTTATGACAATAAAGGAAACTATACCTTCACCTTAGCTGTAAATGATGGCACAGAAACCACCACTTCACCCACCCAAAATATAACTATTGGTGACGCGAAACCAGTTATCTCCGATATTGAAACACCTTCTACCATTACAGAAGGAGAAAGTGCCACCTTTACAGCAACAGCAACCGACTTAAATGATAGTGATCCCTCTGCTTTAAGTTATAGTTGGGACTTTGGAGACGGTAATACTGGTTCCGATGCAACTGCAAGCAATACTTATGCAACACAAGGAACTTATCTCGTTACCCTAAGCGTCAGTGACGGGGTTAATGAAGTAGTTACAGAAACCGTAGAAATAACCGTTGATAATGCACCAGCAACCATTACCGAGATCATTACCCCAGAAACCATCCAAGAAGGAGTCAGTGGGAACTTTAGTGCCACAGCAACGGATATTAACAACACAACCCTAACCTACACCTGGGACTTTGGAGATGATAGTGCAACCGTAACCGGTCCAAATGTCAGCCATACTTACGCTGATAACGGACAATATTTAGTGACTCTAACTGTTACAGATGCAAATGGAGATGAAACCATCCAACGTCAAAATGTACTGGTGACTAACATTGCACCCACATTAACAGTGGGAGAAAACACAATTACAGTGGATGAAGGCACAACAGCGACGAATATTGTTACCTTTAGTGATGTAGCAGCAGATTTAAGCGATTTAGACTTAACTGCCTCTATTGGAACCGTTGAACAAAATAATGGTATCTGGGAATGGAGTTACACCCCCACCAACGGCGCAGAATCACAAACTGTTACCATTACCGCAGACGATCAAGATGGTGGTGTTACCACTGTTGAATTTGAATTAGTTGTCAGTGGAGTTGCACCCATTATTCAAGTGGAAAACACAAACATAAACTTGAATGAAAATGGAACAATTACCAATTTAATTACCCTTGATGCAGGAAACGACGAAATTACAGGTCTAACCGTTACTATTCCCACTCTTGATGAGGATGGAATAGTCTTAACCGACGATGACGGTAATACTATCTCTCAAACCATTGGTACATTGACCAATAACTCTGATGGAACATGGACATGGACTTATGATAATTCTGCGGTAACAACCCCTGTTCTAAACGATGATGGAACAGTGTTAACTCAAGAAGAAGACACAACACAGATTATTACTCAAGATAGTCCTATTATTCCCCAAGATGTGGCTCAAACGATTACTGTCACTGCAACCGACAGTAGTGGAGATATTTCAACCTTCGACTTTACACTGACAGTTAACAATGTCACCCCCACCATCAATGTTACTAACCCCACAGTAACGGTTAATGAAGGAGAAACAGCTGAAAATAACGGTAGTCTGACAGATGTTGGCAATGATATTGAGACTGTATTGGCTTCAGTTGGAGATGTCTTCTATGATGCTGTCAACGAAACATGGTCTTGGTTCTATAATGCAGAAGAGGGAACGGGTGCTGTTGAAACAGTGACCATTACTGCAAGAGACACCGAAGGGGCAGAAAATACCGTTAGCTTTGATGTAACCGTAAATGATGTTCTCCCAGTGGTTATTCTTCCTGATACTCTCACAGTTACCGAAGGTTCAACAGCAGAAACTGCAATTTATGTTCAAGATGTATCAGCAGATAACGTCACTTTAGAAGCAGATCTGGGGATATTAACTGAGATTAGTGAAGGGGTCTGGTTATGGAGTTATGATACCAGCGATGGACCCGATAACTCTGCCATCGTTACTATTACCGCTAGGGACAAAGATAATGAAAGCGTTAGTGAAACCTTTACCTTATCCGTTATCAATGATGCACCAGAAATAAGTGTTAGTAACTTTAGCGTTGAGGTGAATGAAAGTGAGTTAGCAAGCAATACCTTTACTATTACTGATGCAGGAGAAGACAACATCACTGTTGTTACCGTTGAAAGTGTCCTCACAGACGATCAAGGTAACACCACCTATCAAACCGTTGGAACCGTCAACAAAGATGCAGACAACGATTGGATCTGGACTTATAACACCAGCGACGGACCTAGTGAAACAGCACTGCTAAGAGTGACTGCAACTGATACTGATGGGGACTTCAGCACAACCTTCTTTAACTTAACCGTTAACAACCTTGCACCCACAGTTGCAGTCAATAACCAGACACAGTCCATTACAGTGACAGAAGGACAAACCGCCAATAATTCTGGAACCTGGTCTGATTTAGGCAATGATACAGTTACAATAACTGCTTCTATAGGTTCCGTTAGCGTCAATGACAACGGTACATGGAATTGGTTATTGGATACCACTGATGGACCCGATCAAACCCAAACGGTTACTATTACAGCAACCGACAGTGATAATTTCAGCACTCAAACCAGCTTCAGCTTAACCGTTAATAACATAGCACCCACAATTAAAATAAGCGGTGCAAGTACCGTCGATGAAGGGTCTGAATATACCTTAACTTTAGGTACAGTCACAGATCCTGGAGACGATAGTATTAGTCAATATATTGTTAATTGGGGTGATGGTAATAGTGATATTTATTCCGCCATCGGAGATGTAACTCACGTTTATGCTGATGGAGATGCTACCCACACTATTACCGTTGACTTAGTAGATGAAGACGGAACTTACAGCAATGTCGCTGAAGTAAATCCTGTGGTCAATGTTAAAAATGTTGCCCCAACTATTGAAGTTGATGAGAATATCGTCACCTTTAATGAAGGAGAGATGGCCACAAATACAGGAACATTTGGGGATGTAGGTGCAGATACCGTCACTGTAGAAGCTTCTGTTGGCACCATTATCCAAAATGAAAATGGTACATGGATCTGGAATTATCAGACAACCGATGGTCCAGATAACAGTCAAATTGTAACCCTGACTGCTACTGACGATGATGATGAAGAAACAATAACCACCTTTGAGTTAATCGTTAATAACGTCGCACCCACCTTAACCTTAACAGGGGATAATGACATCAATGCTGGTTCCGAATACACCTTAACCATTAGTACACCGTTAGATCCTGGAAACGATACCATAACCCAATATGTAATTAACTGGGATGATGGAACCAGTGATACCTATACCAGTGCAGGAGATGTAACCCATACTTATAACAGTGAAGGAGAGTACAACATCACCATTAGTTTGGTTGATGAAGATGGAACTTACAACAATGTAGATAGCTTCTCCCTACTGGTTAACAACACACCTCCTGTCATTAACACTCTAAATACCGATGCAACATTAGAAAATCTAGGAGAAGAAAGTAAGACTGTTAACCTCAATGCAACCTTCACCGATATTAATGAAGGTGATATTCATACAGCGATCGTTGACTGGGGTGATGGAACTCCTCAAACCACGGCTAATGTTAACCAAAATACTGATACCATTACTGCTACCCATAGTTATGTTGATGGAGGTATCTATGAAGTAACCTTAACCCTCAGTGATGATGATGGTGCCACTGTAACCCAGTCAACAACTGTATTTATAACAGGGGTGGGAATTAATAACGGTGTTCTTCAAATCATTGGAACCGATGGTAAAGATGAAGTTGAACTCAAGTTAAAGGGTGAAAATATTGAAGTAGAAACAGACTTTGATAATCCCAAGAAACAGCTATTTAACCTCTCAGACATCACCTCAGTGGTTATTTACCTCACAGGTGGAGAAGATCAAGCTAAAGTTGATAAAGACATCACATTACCTGTCTTTATCGATGGTGGTGATGGTAAAGATAAGTTAGAAGCTGGTAGTGGAGACACAACCCTCATCGGTGGAAAGGGAGAAGACGAACTCAAAGGTGGTGATGGTAACGATTTCTTAGATGGTGGTGATGATAAAGATAAACTCGAAGGTAAGGATGGTGATGATACTCTCATCGGTGGGGATGGAGAAGATGAGCTTAAAGGGGGTGATGGTAATGATTCCTTAGATGGTGGTGATGATAAAGATAAGTTAGAAGGACAAGATGGTGATGATACTCTCATCGGTGGAGATGGAGAAGATGACCTCAAGGGAGAAGATGGTGATGATTTCCTTGATGGTGGTAGCGATAAAGATCAGTTAAATGCCGGTAAAGGTAACGATACTCTAATTGGTGGAGATGGAGAAGATGACCTCAAGGGAGAAGATGGTGACGATATTCTTGATGGTGGAGACGATAAAGATCAGTTAAACGCAGGTAAAGGGAATGATATTTTACTGGGTGGAGATGGAGAAGATGATCTTAAGGGAGAAGATGGTCGAGATATTCTTATTGGTGGTGCCGGTAAGGATAATGTCAATGGTGGCAAAGATGAGGACATTATTATTGGGGATGTCACTAATCTCAATCTAGATACTCCTGAACTGTTGAACCTTCAAACCCTTTGGAATAGCACTGATTCCTACGAAGACCGCGTTGCACAGGTTCAAGGAGACCTCAATAGTGATCCAGATACTGAATTCTTCCTCACGGTTACTGGGGATGGCAAAGAAGATCAATTGAAAGGAGACAGTCAACAGGATCTCTTCTATGCAGAGGGAAGTCTAGGCAATTTAGTTGATGATCTTGATTCCCAGTCCAATGAGGTGGTTATTCCTAGTGAACCTGGTGTTGCATCGCTGGATGACGAGGGTATTAGTCTTGTGGATGGTGTTTTGACCATCAAAGGGACCGACAGCAAGGACAAGGTTGAAATCAAGCGCGTCGGCAGTCAGTTGGAAGTGGAAACCGATTTCACCAGTCCTAAAAAGCAAAGCTTTAACCTTAGTAGCGTCACTTCTATTGAAATCTTCCTCAAAGGTGGACAAGACGAAGCAAAAATAGATAAAGAAATTTCCATTCCTACTTTCATTAGTGGTGGGGATGGTAAAGATAAGCTCGAAGCAGGTAGTGGAGATACCATCATGCTAGGTGGTGAAGGTGATGATGAACTCAAAGGAGGAGATGGCAACGACATCTTAGATGGTGGTGATGGTAAGGATAAGTTAGAAGGCAATAAGGGCCGAGATATCCTTATCGGTGGCACCGACAAAGATGAACTCGATGGGAAAGAAGGAGACGATATCCTAGTGGGTGGTACCACTAATTTGAATGGCGATCGCTTCAATTTGTTGAAGTGGTTAACTTCCTGGATATCTCCTAAATCCTATCAAGAGCGAGTAGCTGATGCTCAAGCTGACATTGACCCAGATCCTGCTGTTGAGTTAATCGTTGAAGTTACCGATGATGGTAAAGAGGATAAGCTCAAAGGAGATAACGGTCGAGACCTATTCTATGATGGCCTCGGGGAAGACATTGATGAGGATGGCAATGAAACTGTTTTACCTGAAAGTTAGCTTTTCGTTGGGAAGCCCCGCACTCTACCCGATAGGGTGAGTGTCGGGATTGACGGGGTGACAAGAATTGGAAAAAACGGATCAAACCAAGGTTTCAGAATATGCGTTGACTAAAAAATCAACCCTTTTCATAATTGGTGATGATGATTGAATCGTTTATGATTAGTAGCTAGGGAGAATTAAATAGCAAGCGTTCTGTGCTATGTTGTGATCCTTGTGCGCGAGTTTCCACACTCTCAATTACAGCCATCGCCAAATCATATTCGTCTTCAAAAATCCGACTAGCTAGTTCATGTGTTTTTATGCCCACCTACTTATTACAACCGACAGCGACAAAAAGAATTAAAAAAAGAGCTAATCCATTGGTGAATCTCATAATGGTTTCCTCATTATTTGACAGATGATTCTAATATTAATCCCCAAGCTTAATTTAAGCTAACTAATACCTGAAAATAAGATTAATAAATAACTATAGTAACCAGGCGATAAAACTGGCTAGTTTGTAAGTGTTCAGCTATCAGCCATCAGCCGAAAAAAGAGAATAATTCTTTAACTCTTAATCTTTCCTTGAAATAGGACTGATAATTTTTTATTATCGAATGTGGGGACTAATTAATAAACCCAATCCAAAATGGACTTTAACAGTTTAAGCTAATGATCTTTTTAGAGAACGTGGGGGTAACTTACCCTAATGGCTTTGTGGCTGTAGAAGGGGTTTCTGTGGAATTAGCTCGAGGGGAATTTACGGTGCTTTTAGGCTCTTCAGGAGCTGGAAAATCCACCTTGTTGGGATGTATTAATTATCTAACTGCACCCACCACCGGTCGAATTCTAGTGGAAGGTTTAGGGGACATCAAAAACCCAAAAGTGCTACGAGAACATCGTAGGCGTACAGGAACTATTTTTCAACAACACCAACTAATTGAACGCAATACCGCTTTGCAAAACGTTCTCCTCGGACGTTTAGCCTATTATTCTACTATCCGTAGTTTGCTTCCTCTGCCCAAAAAAGAACGTTATTTGGCTTTAGATTGTCTCGAAAGAGTTGGATTATTCAACAAAGCTTTAAATCCAGTCAAAGCACTTAGTGGAGGGGAAAAACAGAGAATTGGTATTGCCAGAGCATTAGCACAACAGCCACAATTTATTTTAGCCGATGAACCAGTAGCAAGTTTAGATCCCGCTAGTTCTCGCAAAGTGCTATCTTTTTTGCGCCAAATTTGTCGTGAAGACGGACTAGGACTCTTAGTTAGTTTACATCAAGTTGAGTTAGCCATAGAGTATGCAGACCGAATTCTTGGGGTAGCGCAAGGAAAAGTCGTGTTTGATGGTGGTCCCAAAGAACTAAAATCCTTTGGGTTAGAGGAAATTTATAAAAATTTGCCTTTAACAACAACATCCTAAATTGATTTTTTGATTCAATAATTATTCCTTTTGAGGAGTTTAAGTAACCATGACTTTCAGCATTAAAAACAGTTTAAGTGCCATAGGATTAACAGCGTTATTAGCTTTGGTTGGCTGTGGTAATCCTTCGGTTAATCAATCTAATTCAGAAACCGACTCTAATAGCAACGCTACTACATCAAATCCCAGTAAATTAGTGGTTGCTCTTTTACCTGATGAATCAGCCAGTACCGTCATTCAAAACAATGAAAAACTAGAAGCTTATCTAGAATCTCAATTAGACAAAGAAGTAGAATTATTTGTCAGTACAGATTACTCTTCGATGATAGAAGCAGCTAGTAAAGGACGCTTAGACTTAGCTTATTTTGGTCCCCTTTCCTATGTGCTTGCAAAAACCAAGAGCAACATCGAAGCCTTTGCCGCCATGAATAAAGATGGTTCCGCTACTTATAAAGCGGTGATTATCGGCAATAAAGAAGCAGGAATAGACAGCTTTGAAGACATTGCCGACAAAACAATGGCTTACGGCGACCAAGCATCCACTTCTAGCCATTTAATTCCCAAATCCATGTTAGCGGAACAGGGATTGAAAGTTAAAGAAAACTACGAGGAGGTATTTTTAGGCGCACACGATGCTGTCGCCCTTGCAGTAGAAAAAGGTAACGCTCAAGCAGGAGGCTTAAGTCAACCTATTTTTGAATCCTTAGTAGAAAAAGGAACAATCGATCCAGATAAAGTGGTAATAATTGCTGAATCCAAGCCTTATCCTCAATATCCCTGGACAATGCGTTCTGATCTCGATCCTGAACTGAAAACAAAAATCAGTCAAGCTTTTACAGAATTGGAAGATCCAGAAGTGCTTAAACCTTTTAAAGCCCAAGGGTTTGACCCCATCCAAGACCAAGACTATGACGTGGTGCGCGAATTAGGCGCAATTCTCGATTTAGATTTCGCTCAGTTGAGCAAATAATCTTCTCAAAAAATCAACCGAGGTATGCAGATGACAACTTCGAGAAAAGAATACGATGGGGTTTTACGACGACAACAGAGAATTTGGTTAGAATTGTTAGTCAAAATTTCTCTGGTAGGAGCCATTGTTGCTCTTAGTTTTGTCTTGGTTGGCTTACTGGATTTAGAGCGAATTTCCCAAGGAATCCCCGATTTTTTCGGAATGTTGGCCGAAATGTTACCCCCCGATTTTACCCGTGCTAAAGACTGGATCGAGCCGTTAATAGATACCATTGCCATGAGTATCGCAGGAACCGCCCTAGCGATCGCTTTATCCCTTCACATCGCTTTTTTAGCAGCTAAAAATACCACTCCCCATCCCGTAGGTTTCTGGATAGCTAGGATGATACTAAACATTACCAGAGCGGTACCAGAACTTATTTTGGGCATTATTTTGGTGGCAGCAGTAGGGTTTGGCACACTTCCAGGGGTATTAGCACTGGGATTACATTCGGTGGGGATGGTGGGTAAATTTTTTGCCGAAGCTATCGAACATACCGACGAAGCTCCGGTTGAAGCTGCGCGAGCAGTTGGAGCCAACGAACTACAAATCATTTGGCATAGTATCTTACCCCAAGTGTTTCCGCAAATGGCAGATGTTGCTTTTTATCGTTGGGAATACAATTTCCGAGCTTCTATGGTATTAGGTGCTGTTGGTGCAGGAGGGATAGGTTTTGAAATTATCGGCGCATTACGTTTACTCAAATACGAGGAAGTTTCTGCTTTATTAATTGTCGTCTTACTGATGGTGACTTTAGTTGATACCTTAAGTAATTTTCTCCGTGAAAAATTTATTGAAATATGAAGCCAACAGTTGTTATCACCCATTGGGTACACCCAGAAATTATCGATCTATTAAGCGATCGCACCACCGTCATTGCCAACCAAAGCAAAGAAACAATCAGTCGCACGGAAATTATCCGTCGTGCCGAAAAAGCCGAAGGGTTGATGGTGTTTATGCCAGACTCTATCGATGACCAGTTTTTAGCCGCCTGTCCCCAGTTAAAAGTGATTGCAGGAGCCTTACGAGGGTACGATAACTTTGATGTGGCAGCCTGTACCCAACGAAAAATTTGGTTTACCATTGTCCCCGAATTACTGGCTGCACCCACCGCAGAGCTAACAGTAGGTTTATTAATTAATCTCGGCCGTAGAATGTTGGAAGGAGACGATCTCGTTCGTAGTGGTCAATTTCAAGGTTGGCGATCGCAACTATACAGTACAGGGTTAGAAAATCAAAATATCGGTATTGTAGGTATGGGTCAATTAGGTAAAGCTTTGGCTCAAAGATTGGCCGGTTTTGACTCAAATTTGTTTTATTGTGATCCTATTCCTCTCGATGCTGAGTTAGAGAGAACTTGGAAGATTGAGAAACTTTCTTGGCAATCATTACTAAAACAAAGTAAATATCTAATTCTCAATGTTCCCTTGCAACCTGAGACATTTCATTTAATCAACCCTAATACCATTGCTCAAATGCCTCCTGGTAGTTATTTAATCAATCCCTGTCGGGGTTCAGTGGTGGACGAAGAAGCGGTCAGTCAAGCTATTAATTCGGGACATTTAGCAGGGTATGCAGCGGATGTTTTTGAAATGGAAGATTGGGCTAGAAAAGACCGTCCACAGCAGATTCCTCCATCCTTATTGAACAATCGCACTTCTACTTTTTTTACCGAAAATCGGAGCATGAAAGCCCCTGGCTTCAGACATGGGGATGAAAT
>NZ_JARVCN010000275.1:0-4216 GCF_038442745.1 Crocosphaera sp. Alani8 | reverse complement strand
GGTTTTATGAACATGGTTTGGAACTTTGTCTCGTCAGGTGCAAGATGTGAGTTAAGGCTAGATGGGTCATAGAAAGAAGTAATTCGAGTATGGAAAGGTGTAAAAGTTTAGTTAAAAACTTTGAAAGAACTTTAGAACACGCTAACACCAAGATTCATCTCTGTTTTATGAGACTTCTGCTCAAAAGATTAGCGATCGCCTGAAAACGGAAAAAGATCCCAAATGGGTTCTATAGGCGATCTCTGATCAATGGGCACAACGAAGGCGAGGACTACGTACCACCGAAGCCACCCGAAGAAACAACAAGGAAATGCGTGCTGATTCCTCTTAGCCTTGTCAAAGATTTTATCTCATCGTGGCGCGATGATGATTCACCGCCGGACGGTGGGGGTGGTCAACTTGTCCCGCTATATAATAAGAGATACAGAAGTTGACCGAGGCTTCTGCCTCGGAAGGCAGGAGGCAGGGGGCAGGAGGCAGGAGGATTTTTCTTCATCCCTTCCCCCTCAAGGTACAAGCCCCGTCTGTCTTGGTGCGCTTTCCAAGATAAAAAGAAAAAGGCAGATAGCTCAATTAAAGTGTATCCAATTGTCTAGACCAAAAAAATCTTGGAGAAAAATTGCAGAAAAAACCCATGAAACATTATGTCATTGCCGGGGGCGTAGAAGGCCAGTCACGGTTAAAAATTTTATCGAGAGTTTTACACTCACAGACTCAGCATTTTTTTCATCGTCTCGGCATTACATCGGGAATGCGTTGCTTGGATCTCGGTTGCGGAGGCGGGGATGTAACTTTTGACTTAAGGACTATTGTTGGTCAAACTGGTCAAGTTGTGGGGATTGATCTAGACGAGACGATCATTCAACTGGCCAGAGGAGAATGTCAACAACGAGGATTTAAGAATGTTCAATTCAAGGTCTCTAATGCTGAGACTTGGGAGGAAGCATCAGAGTATGATCTAGCTTATACTCGTTTTTTACTAACTCATTTAAGCCATCCTCAGACAGTGATTGAGAATTTGAAAATGTCCCTCAAATCAGGGGGCTTGATAGCTATTGAGGATCTTCAGTTTTCGGGACATTTTTGTTATCCAAAATGTCGGGCTTTTGAGCAATATATTGAACTCTATCAACAAGTCGTTAAAAGGAAAGGAGGAGATCCAGAAATCGGACCAAAGTTACCTGGGATGTTACAAAAAGCTGGATTCAAACAAGTTAATTTGAATGTCATTCAACCGACTTTTCTAGAAGGAGAAGGAAAATTTCTGGCTTCAATAACAATGGAAAAGATTCGAGAAGCCATTCTCGAACAATCTCTATCATCACCCCAGGAAATTAAAGAAATTATGGATGAACTGAATAGTTTTGCTGACAATAAACAAACCATCATGAGTTTACCCAGGATATTTCAAGTTTGGGGAGCTAAATAACCTCAAAAGAAAACAGTACGGGTAAACCTGGAGTTGACAAAGGAAAGCATTGAGTTCTTTACTTAACTAGAAATATTTACCACTCAAGGGAAAAACGCTATTAATTGAACAGACAGTTGCTGAGATTTAGTCAGAGGAAAAGTAGATGAATCAACTAAAAACTGTAGCCTTACTGGGAATGCTGAGTGGACTCTTAGTAACTATGGGTTACTGGCTGGGGGGAACAACTGGAGCTGTAATTGGTTTGGCCATGGCAGCGGTCTCCAACTTAGTATCCTGGTATCAATCGGACAAAATAGCACTGGCTGCTTATAGCGCGCAACCATTGAGTCAAGGAGAAGCTCCCAGGCTTCATCAAATGGTAAAGCAGTTGTGCCGAAGAGATAACTTACCCATGCCTCGTCTCTATGTGGTTCCTAGTGAGGCAGCCAATGCCTTTGCTACAGGAAGAGACCCGCAACACGCTGCCATTGCTCTAACTCAAGGAATTATTAACTTACTACCACCAGATGAACTAGAAGGGGTTATTGCTCACGAATTGAGCCATATCAAGAACCGTGATACTCTAACCCAAGCTGTGGCTGCCACCATTGCTGGAGCCATTTCTTTTGCGTTGCAATATAGCCTCTGGTTTGGGGGCAATTCTCGGGGGCGTCAGCAGGGAGGAGGGAATCCTTTAGGATTATTGCTGGCTATTGTGGTAACACCTCTAGCTGCTACGGTCATTCAAATGGCCATTTCACGAACTCGAGAATTTGCGGCGGATGCCTCAGCAGCAGCCCTAACAGGAAATCCCCGTGCCTTAGCTCAAGCTTTAGAACGGCTAGAACAAGGAACAAGAGGGGTTCCCTTAGAAGGGAATCCTTGTTTTGAGCCTTTGTTAATTGTCCAAGGGGGATTTACTCAAAATTTAGCTAATTTATTTGCCACTCACCCCTCCACAGAAGCACGGATTAAAAAACTCTTACAGCTCGAACTCGAACTCAAAAGCTAAAACTATATCTTTAACCTTGAGAATCGGCCAATTGGAGTAGAAAAAATTGAGAATATCAAAATATATAACCACCAGTGATGGGGTAAAATTACACTATCTTGAACAAGGGAGTGGGCAGCCCTTAGTGATGTTGCCAGGATGGACTCAGTCTGCAGAACAGTTCAAATATCAGATAGAGGGATTAAAAGAAAATTATCGCTGTCTAGCTTTGGATTGGCGAGGTCATGGAGAATCTCAAAAAGTTACTTTTGGCTACAAAATTCAACGATTGTGCCAAGATTTACGGGAATGGATTGAAGTTCTCCATTTGAAAGATGTGGTCCTAATGGGTCATTCTATGGGAGCCTCTGTCATTTGGTGTTATTGGGACTTGTTAAAAGATTCTCGTCTTTCTAAACTTATACTTATAGACGAACCTTCTGTGCTAATCAAAGATCCAATTTGGTCACAAAAAGAGGTGCAAAATTATGGAGCTTCCTTTGATTTTGAAACTCTTTTAAAGACTTGTCATCAACTAAAAAGTCCACAAGGAGATGTCTTTACCTCCCAACTAATCCAAAGTATGGTAACCAGAGAAATGTCAGTGTCAATGAAAGATTGGATAATCAAATGCAACTTAAAATTCTCTAGGGAACAGGCGGCGATTTTATTGTTTAATAATTGTGTTCAAGATTGGCGAGATGTCATTCCCCGTATCAAGATTCCCACGTTAATTGTAGGAGGAAGAAGCAGTGTAACTCCTTGGCAATCCCAAGTCTGGATACATCAACAAATTGAAGGCTCACAACTATCAATATTTGAAGAAGAGGAAGGAGGACAGCATTTTCTCTTCATCGAAAGAGCTTCTAAATTCAATGAGTAATGAGTTGAGCCAAATATTTATCAGTTAAGCTCAGTAGATAACAAGATTTTTACACTTTGACAAGAAAAGTTAAAGCTTTCATCTAAAATGAACGTCAACCATTCGGGTTAAGAACCCATAAGTTCAAAAATGAGTAATGAAAAACAAGAAATTTTTAGTCGGCACTTTTAATTTATATAATCTAGCTTTACCAAATATAGCTTTTCATAATGGACAAATCTATTTTTTTACCGAGTTCTTAAAATTCTGTCTAAACTATAAATAATTATCCCGGATTTAAAACGATTTTGAAAACTCTTTGCATTCCTTCCCCCTATTTTAATAGAAACTTCGGCAAAAATTCGACTTTCACTACTTATGATACACTACCCGAAATCTTTAACCCCATAACTTTGACGAAGAATTAGTTTAATTTTGTTGTTTAGTCCTTGAACTTTTAGATAGACTCCTTGCTCCACAATTGATAAATCTCTCACTAAAATAGGACGAGTTTGATGTAAATTATCTGTATAAGTTTGGCAGTGAGGACACAGGATTCCTTCATTTAAAAAGTAGAAAGATTGAATTCAGTTTCAAAACAAGAGAAACTTTTAAATAATGATATAACTATGGGGAATGTGAGGATATGATTATCGAGACTATACGGTATTTAATTTTAGGAGGAACCTATTTGGGTTTAGCTCTTGGTTCTCTTCCAGGCTTAAACATGAATCGAGCAACTATAGCCCTAGTAGGAGCGACTTATCTAGTGCTACTAGGCAGGGTAATCGCATTGGATTTTGTATAAACCATAACTGACAGAATTCAGAAAGTAAGGTGACAAAGAGAAAACTCTTGATAAGAGTAAGGGAAACGTGTCACTTTGGCGAGGGGATGAGTTATACCAAATCCGCTCTTGTTATACCCTTTATAAGCTAGAATAGGCAGATGT
>NZ_JARVCN010000274.1:0-4247 GCF_038442745.1 Crocosphaera sp. Alani8 | reverse complement strand
TAGTCCAAGGGATTACCCCCCCTATGGGAAAAGCTTTCTCGGAAATCACCTTAATGTCCTGCTACCTATCCCAGAAAGAGATAAAGTTATCAGGGAAATCTTAGACCAACTAACCCTATCGGATGCCCACAGGGAGGTTCTAAGGGGAAGAGGAATAAGCGATCGCTCCATAGATCAATCGAACTACCGCAGTGTCAAACAATGGCAAAAACTAACCTCAACTGTCACTAACGAACTGTCAGGAGTGAAATATGACGGTTTAAGCTTAATTAACCATACAGACGGAATCTTAATCCCAATTCCTAACGAAAACGGATTATATACTCATCTCAGGGTCAATGACCTCACCCCAGGAACCGAAAACAAATACTACCCCCTGAGTAGTTCTAAACGTGGGGTGAAGTATCATCTCCCATCAGGGGAGCAACCCATCGCGGTGTATATGCCCCAGGAAGCCCCTGAAAAGAAAATAATAGGGTTCACTGAGGGACTGGAATATAAACCCCTTCTAGCCTCATCTAACGTGGGGATTCCAATTATTGGTGCTAGTGGTGGTAACTTTGGCAGTAGCACTGAGGCAATCGCGTCTGCGATCGCGTCCATCAAACAACGCTATGAATGGGAAAAACCCAAGTTCATCCTTTATGCCGACGCTGGTAGCGTCATTAATCCCAATGTAGTCATCCAATATGAAAAGTTAGGGAAAATTATCCCCAACTTAAAAGTAGTTGATTGGGGACAACTCAATGACAAAGAAAACGGTTTAGA
The DNA here is from genome assembly GCF_038442745.1 of Crocosphaera sp. Alani8. NCBI lineage: Bacteria > Bacillati > Cyanobacteriota > Cyanophyceae > Chroococcales > Aphanothecaceae > Crocosphaera > Crocosphaera sp. Alani8. The sequence goes on along the minus strand of NZ_JARVCN010000274.1, from coordinate 3,479 downwards.
CATTGACGAATTAAACCCACAAACAATTGAGAAAGTTAAACTAGCTAAATCCTTTAGGTTTAATCTTCAAGGAGAAGGAAATGTTAAACTAATTACCATTAAGCAGTTCCTTAAAAGGGCTAAACTCCATCATAAGAAAAGGTTAGATCCTCGCATTAAAAGAATTCAAGAGGACTTAAGAAGATTAACCTATAAACCTGACATAGAACTCACTGAAGAGGATCTAGTTGATGGGAAATATTTACCCAGTGAGTTACTAATAGAACTCATGCCCAAACAGGGAATAATCAACTTAAAAAGTGCCAAAGGAAGTGGTAAAAGTCACCTTAATGAAGAACTGATAAAATACTTAAGAAAAGACGGATTCCAAATAATCTCCATTGTGGCTAGAATCGTCTTAGGAAGAGGACAGGCACAAGCTTGGGGCATTGAATGGCAAATAGACACTGATGATCCATTATGTAGACAAGTCAATCGATTAACCATCTATGAAAACCAAGCAACATTAGGATTGTGCTTTGATTCCATTTGGAAGTTGTATAATAGAAACTTAGAGAAAACAGCAGTTTTCTTAGATGAATCAGAACTAGGATTAACTCACTTACTAGCATCATCAACTTGTAAAGAAAAACGTCCATTGTTACTAAAATCATTCCAAAAGATTATCCATGAAGTGTTAGCTCTTAAAGGATTAGTGTTATTATCGGATGCTGACTTGACCGATGTAAGTGTAGATTATATTAGATCATTAGCTCCACCAACCACTCCTACATTTACCATAGTTAATCCTGAGAAGACTATAAGCTACAAAGCTTATATAATAAGTGAAAAGAAATGGGTTAAACAAGAAATACTTAATGCCATTGAAGCAGGAGAAAAAATCATTATAGCTACTGATTCCCAAGCAGAAGCAGAGAAAATGGAAAGGGAATTGAATAAACAATTCCCTGACAAAATAATCAATAGGATAGACAGTAAGACGGTAGAAGACCAATGGGGGAAAGATTATGTTGAAAGGGTAAATGAATCTATTAAAAAAGAAAAACCCGACATCCTAATTCATACTCCATCAATGAGTACAGGAACAAGCATTGATGGAAAGATTAATGGTACAATAGATGAAGAAGTCAAAAACTGGTTTGATAAAGTATTTGGGATATTTGTCGGGGTGCTAACCCCATCTCAATGCCGTCAATCATTGATGAGATACAGAGCAACCGTACCCAGATACATTTACATTAGAACCGCAGGAATGATAAGAGGGAATAGAAGTTTTGACCCCGTTGAGATTAATAAATCTCTCCATGAATACCATAAAGAAGGGTTAAGTTTATTAGATGTTCAACAATTAGTCAAACTGGATGATCCAGTAGAATATATTGAAAAATTACTGGAAATGGTAGACTGCGAAAAAAGGCAATGGTCTAATGTTCATATTACGGCTTATTGTAACTACAAAGCTCGTGACAATTTTGGATTAGCCAACCTCAGAGAAATATTCATCCAAGAACTAATGGAAGAAGGGCATGAAGTAATAAAAATTAACACAAAAGGATGTGAAGTTTTATTAACGACCCAGGGATTTATAGATGGGGAAAAGGAACAAGGGGAGGCAATTTATAGGGAAACATCGAGTGCGATCGCAACATCGAATGACATCTCTTTAGAGCAAGCCCAAGCCATAATGAGAAAAGCAACTGCTACCCAAGCAGAAAGGCATGAGGCAACCAAGGCATTTATCACTGAAGAAATACCAGGGATTGAGTTAACCACTGACTTTATTAATGAATATATTGTCAAAGACAGACGGCGCGCGTTAAATGCTATTAAACTATGCTGGAAACTATTAAATCCCGAAGCAGCCAAATATTATGACGAGAAAGAATACAGCCACCAGTTCAGGCAATTTGCCATTCATGAGATAGTGTACCTCCCTGATATTAGAGCCTACTACCCCCTAGTCAAAGAATTATTAGACCTGGGAATGTTAGAAGTTATAGCCAACCCAGATAAGGAATATACTCAAGGTGATCTCTGGTTAGAAGAGTTTAAGCAAAAGTGCTTATGGAGACGACATCGGTTAAATCGGTTGTTCAATATTATAGTGACCAAAAATACTCAGTCCGTTCACTTACTCAGTCGGTTCTTAGAAAAAATTGGATTAGGGTTAACCTGTGACCAAAAACGAGTGGAGGGGGAACGGGTAAGAACCTACAAACTCAACCCCAAAAAACTGAATTCAACTGACCGAAAAGCCATCTTAAACGCCTTCGATCTTAAGTGGAGTCAAACCAAGACTAGGTATGGTCTAGAGGGTGTCACAGAACTTGAGCGAAAACCGTATACAATTAACCAACAGGAGACTTCTGTGACAGCAGAAAATGATCTCATAACCATAGACGTGGATGGGGTAGAAAATGGTATGGGAACAAGCAATATGGTGGCAGAGGTAATGGTTAAAAACGAAGGGTCAAATGAGAGGGTTCAAACCGAGACTGGGTATGGTCTAGAAGGTGTCACAGAACTTGCCCGAACATCGTATACAGATAACCAGACAGAAGGTTCTGTGACAGTCGAAAATGATCTTATAACCATAGATGTGGTTGAGGTAGAAAATGGTACGCTCTCAACCAATGTGGTGCCAGAGGGCATGGTTAAAAACGAAGGGTCAAATGAGGGGGTTCAAACCGAGACTGGGCATGGTCTAGAGGGTGTCACAGAACTTGAGCGAAACTCGTATACAATTAACCATCAGGAGACTTCTGTGACAGAGGCATTAAAACTAGAAAACGATAAACCATTTTGGTGCCCTAAACATAGCGATCGTTACGCACCAGAAATAGAAGTGGCTGCGATGACAGGTTATGCTAGTGTGTTAGCTTCTTCTAGCTTCTGGGAGCTTCAGGAGGCGAAAGAGCAAATAGTTCAGTTAAGCCAGAATTTAGGTTGGGGTGTCCACGAGCTTCTGAACTGGATATTTGAGAGGATGCCGGATGACGCGATGGATCATGTTGATGGATTAATGGCAATTTAGGGAAGAGCTACGGATCGTCAAACAACGAGTGTACACTCGTTTTCAGAGGATTTCGGAGTGAGGGGTTCGGAGTTTAACAACGACTCAAACGTAGTATCCTTGTGACTCGCTGTTTGTAGTATAAAGGGGAAAGCTATCCAATCACCCTAATCCGAAAGAATAATCGTCCTTGGTTTGGGCTACTGTAGAAGGAAGGACCTCCGGTTGGATAATAGATTTAAAAAGGGCTGAAAAAGGCTGATGACAAGGATGACAAGAGAAATCCCCCTGGAGTAACGTTCCTGCGCCAAATCGGGGAATCTAGCTCTAGAGAGGGATTGTACTGGGATGTGCAGGGCCTTCACAAAGGTAGGTGAGGAGTGAGGAGTTCCCAGAATCATAACCCTTTAATTGCTGGCGTGGGGACACGAATACCTGAAAGCCTTACCAGATGACGAAAAGAGCC
>NZ_JARVCN010000273.1:0-4256 GCF_038442745.1 Crocosphaera sp. Alani8 | reverse complement strand
GCTAATTGCTTATTTTTTTGTTTTGTTTTTTCTTCATGAATAATGCAGGTTAGGTTACTGGTCGGTCGTTCGCCGTAACAAAGTCGATGCAGAAACGGGGGAAATCCTTGAGGAGAAGGAGACGGTCAGAGTATTCACCCCTAAATGTAACTTTGACCTCGAAATTGAACGAGAACTCTCTGATGGTGAAGGTGGGGGCTTAGTGCTACAGGTTAAGCGTTCCATTGACCACAAACAACGACGGGTCATCATTGGCTCAACGGAGCGGTTGACAGTCAAGGAATTCAACTTAGCACTTACAAAGGCTTATCGGGTAGGAATCATTTGTAATCTTAAGACTGACCAGTTAAACGGGTTAATACAGACAAAACTGATTCATTACCACGATAGAGGAGGAAAAGTCTTCAAACTGGCTGACCGTATTGGCCAACAGAATGATGGGACGTGGGTATTCAGCGATCGCCAGTTGACAGAGAAAGGAATAGCTACCAGTGAAGATAAAACCAAGACTGTGTATAATCCCAATCTTGGTTATGAAGATCACATTAGCGTTCCTGAACTTGTCAGCCCTGATTCTAACGCACTGACTACCTTAATAACCGCCATGCACCGGTTCCACGGGGATTCTCAAATTGCTCCTGCTATCATCACCTTGGCATGGGCTGTGGCTTGTCTTCATTTCCAAGAGATTATCAAAATTGAGAAACGGTTTCCTTTGTTAAACCTATTTGGAGATCCAGGTTGTGGGAAAACCATCATGGCTGAAAATGGTCTAGCGATCGCAGGTTTTATTCAAGGTCAAGGCTCATTCTGTAAGGTCACAGAATCCGCATTGTACGAGCATATCAAGCTGAGTGGTTCATTGCCATTACTGTGGGATGACCCAGATAAATCCCCTTGGTTAGATACCTTGATCCAACGGCTGTACAATGGGAAACCAAGAATGGTACGGGGCAATTCTCAGACTCCACATACTTCATTGATGATAACTTCTAACCATGTCATTGGTGATGCTAAACCAGCCACATTAAGCCGTATCCTACCCTTAGCCATATTTCCCTCAACGGACGGGGATAAGAACGCTTGGGATGACCTTTTAGAAGCACAGAAATGGGCATCAGGGGCATTGCCTGAGTTAATTGGGTTGGGATACCCTTCTGAGGAAGTTCGTGCCTTAGCCAAGGAATTAAGACCACTGTTGCCCCATGCTCATGCACGAGTAGCTGATTCGATTGCCTTGGTTTTACATTACGCTACTGCTGTGTGTCGATTAGCAGGGTTCGATGAAAGACGTATTTATGATTATGTCGTAGGAACAGTGTGTAAGACAGCGAATGACGCTGATTCTGCCTCAGATTCCTTGACGGATTTCATTGACAAGATTTCCGCATTACATTCTCAGAGTGTGGTCGGGGAATGGAATATCCGATTAATTACCACAAGGTCTGGTTTTGAAGGGCTGGCAGTGAATATGTCTTCCGTGTGGGCGAAAGTTGATGGAACCTACAAAGTGCCTTATTCTCGCAAGGTCATCGAATCTCAAATTGCTCAAGCAGGTGGTGTCCTTAAGTCAGCACAGAAATTCTATCGCAGTGAAGACGAGGTTAAGTCCTACCGGCGATCGCTGATCAATGGCCATAACGAAGGCGATGACTACGTACGACCGAAGCCCCCCGAAGAAACTACAAGGAAATGCGTGCTGATTCCTCTGAGTCTTGTCAAAGATTTTATCTCATCGTGGCGCGATGATGATTCACCGCCGGACGGTGGCGGGGGTAATCGACCACATCCTGATCCTATTTCACCGATGGGGGGTGGTTCAGTTACCACATCTGAGAATGATTCAGTTGTCAGTTACCCTACTGTTGATGGTAACTTATTGGAAAAAGGTGACTTTGAAAACACTGATTCTACAACGGTTTCAGACGATGACTCTACTCCTAGTTACCTCTTTGAAGAAGATATCAAAAACTTGGAAGAGGAAAATAACCAGGGAGTACAATTACTCACCGAAGACAATGGTGGAGAAAATCTCACAGAAAAAAATGCCACTTCTTCTAAAAAGGTAACTACGACTGAGACTGACGGCTGTAACCTTGATACAATAGAGGATACAGCAGTTGACCCTAAGTCGTTACCCTCTGAACAAACATCTGAAAATGAGGTAACTGAAATTTTAGACTGGGATGATGTGGTGGCCAGCATCGACTCTGAGATGACCCGGCTTGGTTGGGACATCGAACGTGGCGAACGGCATCTCATTGAACAATACGGGGTTCGATCTCGGTTAAAACTTAGCGATTCTCAGTTACTGGAATTCCTTGAGGATTTGAGGTCACTGCCTACATTCAAAGTAGGGCAAACGGTGCTTTTTCAGGGCGTTCGCGTGGTGATTGAACGGTTTGTCAATGATATTGTGGCAGTGGTAAGGTCATGGGAGAATCCCAGTGCAAAAGGCTTTGAGGCTGCGATCGCACATCTGAGTCTCACTTAAAGTAAGATGGTAAACAGGAGAAATGTGGAACGTTTATGTACTCTTTGAATTTACCCCAGGACATCGAAGACAACCTTGCCTTTCTCGCCACAGAAACGGGACGAGATAAAGAGGACTTGATGAACGAAGCCATATCCAGAGGTATCCAAGAAATTATCGAAGATATGGGAGACATTGCCGATGCCAAGGCAGTGCTACAAAGTTCTAGTCGTCAGTGGAGTCTTGAAGAGGTGGAGGCAGGAGTTGACTTGGAAGGTCACGTTTAAAGATGAAGCTCTTAAACAATTAAGAAAACTCAATCCTAACGTTCAACGTCGAATCACGAATTATCTCAAGACTCGCATTGCCACAGACGAAGATCCTCGAAGATTCGGCAAAGCCTTAACAGGTGATCTCAAAGGTTTATGGCGTTACCGCGTTGATGATTACCGTATTGTCTGTTTGCTCGAAAATCAAACCTTAACCGTTCTGGTGGTTAAAATTGGTCATCGAAGTAAGATTTATTAATCTGAGTGCATGGCCATTTAGTTCAACCTTGGATATCATGGAGTAAACAGCCTTATGTAGTGACAATGGCAACCACACATCAAGTCGGAGTAAAAGTCCCGACTCTTCTCCATGAAAAGCTAAAAGAACACGCTGCTACACTGAACGTCTCTAAGTCAGAGGTGGTGCTAAGTGCCTTGGCGCAATACCTCGATAGTGCCTCGGATGTGCCGATGGCGGTGCGGATGGCTATGCTCGAAAATCGAGTCTCTGAGATAGAAACCGAGCTAGAAGCATTGGTTAAACCACAAGAACATGGGGATAACTAATGGCAGGGAATCCACCACAGATATTCATAGCCCATGCCAACGAGGATAAACCGTTAGTCAGAGAACTCTATGCCAAGCTAGTTGAAGCAGGATATAGACCTTGGTTTGATGAAGAGGATCTACTGCCAGGGCAGAATTGGAGGGATGAGATCCCCAAAGCTCTGAAAAACAGCGATTTATTCATAGCTTGCTTGTCGTCGAACTCGATTAGCAAACGGGGTTATATTCAGCGTGAGTTCAAGATGGCCATGGAGATGTTGGCGGAATTGCCCCCAGGGGAAATCTATCTCATTCCCTTGAAATTCGATGATTGTACAATACCAGAACTGAGACAGTCAGAGTATGGCTTGAATCTCAGGGATATTCAGTGGCTAGACTATGGGAAGCCAAACGGGTTTGAGAAGTTAATTAAGTCGATTGAGTATCAGTTTGGTAGTCAGGGAACCTACCAGAATGATACAGCGATAAATCAAGGCGCAGGGGATAATGTTCCAGGAAAGAAGAGGTTCAATGATTATATAGTCGATAATGAACAAGAGGAAGATGAAATTAAAAAACAAGAAGAACTGTCAATAGTTAGACCATCAAGTAGTCAAACAAATTTAAGACAGAATTTTAATTGGCAACAAATAGGATGGCCGAGGGGAAATCGAAGACAAGTCTTAAAAGGAATAGGTTGGACAGGTATAGGAATCGGAATAATGGGGTTAGCCAAGATAGTCGAACGACAATTAACCTCATCCCCTTCAAAGCCTCTTCCCAGTGCCAAGACAGAAAAAAAGAGAGACTTAGAATTTGAGTTTCAATTTCTAACTGTTAATGATAAAGGAAAAGAAATCAAGCGAGAAACATCTACGGCACAATATAGAGCCGAAGATTTAGGCAATGATGTGACCTTAGCCTGCATTATTCATGAAGAAAAAACAAAACAAAAAAATAAGCAATTA
>NZ_JARVCN010000272.1:0-4283 GCF_038442745.1 Crocosphaera sp. Alani8 | reverse complement strand
ATCATTTTAAACAGATTTTTTCCAGGCTTTTTTCTAACATTCAACATTTCTGGCCCTCAACCTTTTCAAAACTACCTAAGATATTTGAGGCAAGACTTACTAAATCTGAAGCTCCGCCTTGAGAATGGCAAGTATCGATAATAAAAAGGATTTGAGCAATTTTTACTTTTTTATTCATTAATGGATAAACTAGCTCTTCTGTAGCGAAAGCAGTTTGATATTCTCGATTTGGGACTGTTTGCTTTAAGGCAAGATAATGCTTATTATCTTTTTGCTGTTTAGGACTTAATCCGTGACCAGAATAGTAAAAGACAACAATATCGTTTTCTTGGCGTTCTTCTTTCTCTAACCAATCAGCGAATGAATCTGCTTTATAGTCAGTAAATTTTTGTTTATCAGGATTAATATCTAACGAGAGTAAAACTCTTTCATATCCAAATTTTTCGGTGAACAACTTAGTAATCCGTTCAATATCTTCTCTTACATAATCTAACGGCTCATAATTATCATAGTCACTAGTTCCACAGGCTATTAAATAATAACGATTTTTTCTTCCCATATTGAAATAGTTCTATTAACCACCCTGTAAACCATCTTTAATTGCTTTACCAGCTTGTTCTGTAGTTAAATACCTGGAAGCATTATGAGCATTAGCTCCATTGTCAATAAGTTTATCATGAATTGAACCTTCAAAAAAAGGGTCTAGTTTTTTTTCTAGGGCCACAATATCTTTGGCATCAGCAATGTTTACCCATGTTTTAATACCTTTTGGTCTTAAACCAATTCCATTCTTTGGTGAAGGCTCTAGGCGGTCAAAAATTATTCTTTTAATTCCCAAAGGTGAACCAAGACTTATATAAACTTTTATCGGTAAACCCGGATTTTGACAAAGTAGCTCATAACAAACAACTGAACCAAGGGAATGTCCAATTAAAACCCTAGTATCGTCAGCAATTTCGTCTAAAACCCTCTTTTTGATTTCTTCTCTTTTTTCTGGATTGTGGAGATAGGTTTTAACCTGTTTGACAAAATTAATCACTACCTTTTCTGGTACATTTCCGAACAAAGGTGAGCCACTGACTACATTTAAAGCTCTTTGTATGCCAATTATTACTCCTTTCTTCTTTTTAGCATCTGATTCATTATCAGCTTGTTTTAAGGCAATTGCTTCTTGACTCAAATCAAACAAAAATTCTTCTTCCCAACCTGCTTCGATGTCATCTAAATCATAATCTGGAATATTATCACCTTCTGACTTACCCTTTCCCCGAAAAATATCACCATAAAAGGCACATCTAAATTCATCTTCTGAATCTAAAACGAAATCTGCTCGTTCTAGACCGTCCTGAAGTGCTGGATACCACTCAGAATATATAGTGTGACTTCCTCTATATTGCTGATTAATGCCATGAACGGCAACAATTTTTGCCATGTTTAATGACTTTTCCTTATTTGACTAAGTATATAATAACTGTAGGCGACATTCAAGTGTGGGTAACAGTTTTGCCAAATAGCCACTCCTTGAATAGAACATTCGCTCTAAATAGTAGTCAATTATAATTGGAGAGAATTGTGTAAATGTGTGAGTTAATTAGTGAAATCATCGGTTTGTAGGTTCCGTTTCAAAAAGTTCCAAGAACTACATTTGCCCTGTTCTAACTTTTTAAGCAGCAATTTCAAAGAGGGACTCAATAAATTCTTTTTGAGACAGACTGTCCCCTTTACTAACATTTTTTACCTGTCCTTTTCTTATCATGTGTATCGTTTCAATTCCTCTGATTCTCCTCCATACTGTATAAAATGACTTAGATACTAGAGATGCTTTTATGATTCTTTTCATTCCTCTATGGTCTTCCTCTATTAGATTATTCAAGTATTTAATTCGTCTTAATTCAATCTCCTGGCATTAGGACTACCTTGGCATTCCTATCTGAGCGATGATCAGAAATTTTTAAATTTTGTCCAACTACTTAGAACCTAATTCGTGATGTCAGAAAAACTCTCTAACGATAATGCTGAAGCGATAATAGCAAAATTTGAAGAGCTAGAACAGTTAGGGGAAAAACCTTTCGAGTTCAAAGTTAAGTTATTACAAATTGCTAAAGAACTAGATCTTTCTTTAGAGGAAATCCAAATTCTTTGGGAGCATTATTCTCAAGTAAATCAAGAAGTTTATTCTTCTAAAAAATGGTTAAATTACAGCTGGCTTTGCTTGAAAAAATTAAGACAAACTATTATGTTTCTAGGACAGTTTAGTCTATTATTCGGAGTCATTATTTTTGTCTTAGATGCCGAAAAAAGAGAAAAGGCCTCTCGCAATCAATCTTGGCAAGTAGTTAATAATATAGACCCAGAAAAAATCAATGCTAGTGCTGGAAGAATTGAAGCTCTAGAATCCTTGAACAAAGGCTGTGAACAAGAACAAAGACCTCCCAAATTTATTTCGATAAATGGATGGCAAACTTGGAGAAATTTACCCATTATTCAAGGATTTTATGCCAATTGTATTAATCTAAATAAACTTAACTTAAAAGGGGCTAACTTATCTCCAATTCAGTTGCCTTGGTCTCAACTAAAAGAAGTAACTTTAATCGAAGCTAATTTGGAAAATGCCAATCTTCAAGGGGCAGAACTAAGCAATTCGATGTTATCAAAAGTACAATTATCAGGAGCTAATTTAGAAGACTCAGATTTAAGTTCTTCATCCTTAATTGAAGCTCAAATGAAAGGCACAAAGTTAAGAAATACCAATCTGTTGAAAGCTCATTTAATGGGGGCTGACTTAACCGGAGCAGATTTAAGAGGAGCTAACTTAATTGATGCCAATTTAAACGGGGCTAATTTAACTCGTGTTATCTTTGATCGCCAAACCCAGCCCTTTGATAAAATCAAAGATTATTTACCAGATCAGGGAGCTTACTTTATTGATTTTAAAGAAAAGACAAAAGCTGACTTAGAAAAAGCTGATTTAAGACAAGTTGATTTGAGTGAAACCAACCTAGAAGAAGCTAACTTAAGAGGAGCTAATTTAGGACAAGCTGACTTAAAAGGCTCTAATCTGTTTACAGCTATTTTAGAGAGAGCCAACTTAAGAAGCACAAATTTTCAGCAAGCCCTCTTAAATGAAGAGACCCAATTTCAGCAAGCTATTTATGATGAAAAAATGGAGAAAACCTTTCCACGCAAATGGAGAGAAAAATTAAGAAAAACTGCTTATAAAATCCAAGAAAATGCTCAATTAAACCAAGCTTACTTAGTGAAAGCTTATTTAAGAGATGCCAATTTGAAAAGAGCCAATTTAAGGTCAGCTAATCTGAGCTTTGCTGACTTAAGAAATGCTGATTTAACAGGAGCCGATTTGACGGGAGCTAATCTCACTTCGGTACTTTATGATGTGGGAACAAGATTTTCTGAACAATTTAGACCAATGTTCCAAAAATCCGCTTATAATCTTGATGTTGGTAGTCAATTGATAAGAGCTAATTTAGGAGAACTTGACTTAGAAAATGTCAATTTAGTTCAAGCCAATCTTCAAGGAGCAAATCTTCAAGGAACTAATCTCAGACAAGGTATGTTATTTAAAGCCAACTTAGAAAATGCTAACTTAGAAAATGCCAATTTAATTGATGCTGATTTAAACCAAGCCAATCTTAAAAATGCTATTTTAAAACAAGCCAATCTTGAGGGCGCAAATTTGCAAGGAGCCACGGGACTAACTCCAGAACAAGTTAAACAGGGAAAATCTTGGGAAAAGGCAATTTACTCTCCAGATTTTTTAAGAAAATTAGGATTAAAAGTCACTCCTTAGTTGGTAAATCTGCTGTGTCATTGACTATCAATTTTCTCAACTTTTGTAAAGATTTTTAGTGTGTTTCTACCCAACTCACTCTTGCCGTCAAGGACATCAACTGCTCTAGCCTGCCTTATTCATGAATAAAAAACAACTACTCAATGGACTAAAAATAGCCTTTAGCGACTACACTTATCAACACACCAATTTGATGAAATATTACCTTTCTCTGTTAGGGGTAGAATTAGAGAACCCTTGCGAAGAACGAATCTGGGCTGAAGCTCAGAGATTGCTGAGACAACACCAGCTTATTGCTGAAAGAACCTTAATAGACTGGGAGTGGTTAGCCCAACAAAAAGAAAACCAAACATCAGATCTAGGTAAAAAACGCTAGTTAATGTTTTGCCTTTTATTGGACATAATAATAATAACAATGCCACTGGTTCTAACGGTTTTAGTTGAAATATTTATGTAGTGTTACGGTAGCCGTTCA
>NZ_JARVCN010000271.1:0-4296 GCF_038442745.1 Crocosphaera sp. Alani8 | reverse complement strand
GTTGTATAACACTGTCCGCTAACTAATACCCCACCTGCAAAAGTGACACGCTCCCGAAAGAAATGACTAAGAAAATAAAGTCTTTCATCATTGTTCTGTTAGTTAGTGTCTATATTATTTTTATTTCTCCTTTAGTTTATGGACAAGATGATGGTGGTACTGGGAATAAAATTGATGGATATTCTGTTATTTTGAATGACCAAGCGTTATTTAAAATACAAGCACCCACGGGTTCATTTTCTCCTGAAGAAAGAGCAAACACTATTACTAATAGACTAAAAAAATTTGCAGAAGATAATTCTTTGCCTATCGAAGCAATTACCCTTGAAAATCAAGAAAGTCTTACCAGTATTATTGCAGAAGATAAAATTTTAGCGACGTTGACAGAAGAAGATGCGAAAGCAGCTAGAAAATCTCGCCAAGAATTAGCAGAAGAATACCTACAAATTATTAAAACATCTCTTGATCAATATCGGGAAGAAAGAACTTTAACTGCAAGAATTTTCAGCTTAATTTGGACAGTTATTGCCACTTTATCCCTTCTATTAATTTTCAAACTTATGAACCTGGTTTTTCCCAGAATATTTAATCTTTTAAATAGGTGGAGGAATACAGTTATTCCTGGTTTAAGAATTCAAAATGTTAATCTCATTAGTTCTACTCAGGTTACTAATAGCTTGATCGCAGTTGTCAAATTAGTTCGGGTTGTTATTGTTCTTTTAATTCTTTTTCTTTACGTTCCTTTTATTTTAAGTTTCTTCCCCTTAACCCGAAAGATATCCAAGAAAATTTTTGAGTATATTGTTAGAGCAATTCTCTATATTTCAGACTCGGTTGTAGAATATATACCCAATATTTTTATGATTGGGTTAATTGTTGTATCAACCTATTATATTATACGATTCTGTAAGTTTATTTTCAGAGAATTGGAAAGGGGAAATATTACCATACCTGGGTTTTATCAAGATTGGGCAACTCCAACTTACAATATTCTACAATTTCTTATTATTGCTTTAGCTGCTGTGGTTGCGTTTCCCTATTTACCAGGGTTTGACTCTCCTGCATTTCGAGGAATTTCTGTATTTTTAGGGATTCTTTTCTCTCTGGGTTCAACTTCTGCAGTAGCAAATACTGTAGGGGGTGTAATCTTGATTTATACCCGTGCATTTCAATTAGGCGATCGGGTACAAATTGGTGACATTATCGGTGATATTGAAGATAAAAGTTTACTGGTTACTCGCATTCGTACTCCAAAAAATGTGATCGTTACTTTACCAAATGCTACGGTATTAAATAGTAATGTGGTTAACTTTAGTGCCTCAGCAAGAGAAACAGGAATACCCTTAATTATTTCTACTACAGTTACTTTAGGTTATGATGTTCCTTGGCGCAAAGTTCATCAAGTTTTATTAGCAGCTGCTGATGCAACAGATTGCTTGCTAAAAGATCCTCATCCCTTTGTATTACAAACCAGTTTAGATGATTTTTATGTTAGCTACGAATTAAATGTTTATACGGATAAAACCCGTAGGTTATTTTATATTTATTCTGATCTCCATCAAAACATTCAAGATAAGTGTAATGAAGCAGATATCGAGATTTTATCCCCTCATTATTCCGCACTTAGGGATGGAAATCAAAACACAATTCCTGCTAATTATTTACCGAAAGATTATCAGGTACCAGGGTTTAAAATTGAGAATTTGGGGAATAATTTTAAGAATCATTAGTCAAAATAAATACTACAGTAGTTCTCGTACTTGTGAGGTACAGGAGTTATCTCATTGAGGCAGAAGGCAGGGGACAGGAGGCAGGAGTTAGGTTTACCTCATGAGTCAGAGAAACGCTATAATTATTTCCAAGAACTGGACTCACAATCAATTAAACGCTCTAAAATAGCAATTTCTTGTTCATTATCGCTTTGTCTAACTTTTTGTTCCATTCTAACGTTTAATAGTTCCATTAAAAGCCTAATTTTATATGCTTGTTGTGCTGTAGTAGCGACTTGATAAGGTTGTAAAGTCTCTAAATTTTCCATGTAAGATTTTTCGGGATCGAATTGGAATAAACTAACTAAAGAGTCGATCACATATTTTTGTTGGGGACGAGCAATTTTTTGTAGTTCAATGATTGGCGTATTAAATAACTGATTGATATCTTCTTCACTTGCTTTTTGTTGTAACCACACTTCAGAAGTAGAAACGGGTAAATCAGAGGTTTTCTCGTCTATTTTAGCAAAAGCATGAGCTTCGGAATAACTAATTCTCCCATCTTGATTGTAATCTGCAGAAGCAACTTTTTGACCAATGCGACTAACCCCACTTAATCCAGCAAAAAAACTAGAACTATAATCTTTATAATCTGCTTCATTTACTTCGGGAGTACACCCGACAGAAGGCAAGGTTTTAATAGTAGCAAAAAATCCACATCTTGTTTGTTTTGTCAAGGGTTGATTGGGGTTACCATCTTGATAAATATAATTAGCAAATGAACCGGAAAAACATTGAGCCATCATGGTAACAATATGACTATCTTGGGGTAATTTATCTAGGGTATTTGATAATTTTGCTACGGTTACAGGGGTATTATTCCAGAGCATTAAGGCATTATTATCGCTATTTCTTTCGTTGAGGATTCCATGACCTGTAAAATAGAGAAAGATAGGTTTTTTAGCTTCTTTATTTTGATTAATATTATCAATCCAACCGTTAATATTCTTGAGACTAGATGAACCATTTAAACCAGGAATGTTAGGAACTTTGAAACGTTGGTTGCGTTGGGGATCAATATAACGAATACTAGCTTCTCCGTTATTTCCATTGGCAAAAAAGATGCTGGTTGATGGGGATTTAAAACCCATATTTTTTAGGGTTCTTTGGAAATAAAGAACGTTTTTCTCTAAAGCTATTTCATTAGATTGGGGAGTTGCACCACCAGCAAGCACTAAAAAATTTGGTTCTGATGTTTTGGGTTCACAATCTTCTATTGATTTATCCGTTGCTTGGCTAAAAAAATGAGAAATAGCTGAGTTTTGAACCGGTGGTTGAGGGAGTTTTCTTCCTTCGTCTTGTATTAGGTTGAGAAACCATCCTTGAAAAGATTGATTAACAGCAGATTCTGTAGAAGAGGATTTTCCTAATAATCCAGTTAAACTTATGGAGACGAGAACAATAGCAATTTTTTGATAATTTTTCATACTAACTCGGAGAAGCTTGGTGACTCCTAGCTTAACCCAGATATGACAATTAGGAATGATTCATGAGATATCTTTTTTCTCAGTTATCAGTTACCAGTTACCAGTTACCAGTTACCAGTTATCAGTTACCACTGTTCCCTCCGATGTTATTATTTGACGGTTTATTATAAAATTCCCCACCAAACTATTAACTCCTGACTCCTGACTTCATTTATAGGAATTTTCATTTGCATAGATTACAAACTCAAAGAAAAATAGCCCCCACACTTCCCACCCCTCCCACACTCCCCACCCTCACTAAACCGAGATTTTGATACACCCAATTGAAAACTGCTATTAACCTCCCATTTCTGCTTCACCAATCTGATAAGCTTTTTCTTCAAGCGATCGCTTGTAATAAAGTTTTGCTTCTGCTGCTTTTTCCTCTTCATCATCTTTGTATTTTTTATCTTTTTTCGGTAAAGGATCGAATTTTACGGGAATAGCACTAATTAAACTTTGTACAGTTCTAGCTAAAGCGTGATCTGGTTCAATGGTACGCACTTTCTCAAAACAAGTTAAAGCGTTATGATACTGTTTAATTTTGCAGTAAATGGTTCCTTTGTTGTACCAAAGATCAGCAGTGTTGGGATTTATTTTTATGGCTTCGTCGTAACAAAGAATAGCCGCTTTATAACGCTGTAATTTTTCTAAGGAAATACCTTGATAGATCCAAGCAGGGATAAAGTTGTCGTTGAGTTGGATGGTTTTTTGGAAACATTTGAGAGATTCTTGATATTGTCCCTGTTGTTGAAGGGTTAAACCTTTTTCAAACCAAGTTTCGTAAGATTCCATGATTATTTTTCAATTTTTCTCAAGGGGTGAAGTCTATAATTATTTTAGCGTGGTCAAAAAGAAGCGATCGGGTTTTTTAAGATGTCAGAACGAGAGCAAGAAATTAAAAGGTTAGTAGAACTATTAAAAACTATAAAGGGTAAGTACGCTCGTATAGAAACTGCTGAGAGTTTAGAGAAAATAGATGCTGGCAACCCTGTCGCTATTGAAACTCTAGCCTGTATTATTCATGAAGAAAAAACAAAACCTAAAAAATAAGGAATTGG
>NZ_JARVCN010000270.1:0-4322 GCF_038442745.1 Crocosphaera sp. Alani8 | reverse complement strand
AGATAGAAAAGACTAATTTAGGGATTATAAGTGGCTCATTATCAAATAAGTTAACAAAAGCAATTAAAAATGAACGTAAGTGGCTCAATTTAGCTGATGATATCAAAATATTAGTGTATTGGTTACGAATGGACATCCTTTACTTGGCTGGAGCTAATTGGTCAGAACGGATGGAATTAATGGATTTTGTGATTAATGAACTAAAAAGAAGAGAAAACGAGGCTCATAAAGGGATTAAATCTTTGAGAGTGGCTTTATCAAGTCAAAAAGACGATTTACTAGCATTTTCTAACATGATTGATCAAAAACTGTCAGAGATAGCCCTTCGCTTCAAAATCCCCTTATCTTTGGTAAGGGAGGTTTGTTTATTGAAGAAAAAACCTCTTTCAACTAATAAGTATTGGCAAAAATGGAATCAATTACATCAGAAACTTTCCCATAAGTTTTGGTCAATTAATCAAGCGGTAGAAGAAGCTTTGGAATCAACGCCACGAGCCAGTTCACTGGTTGAAAACCTCAATTCTCGACTCAGAAACTATTTCCATCTGAGAAAACATCTTGGTTCAGATTATCTGGAATTATTGCAATTTTTCCTAAATCATCGCAGGTTTATGGAAAGCCGAAAGCCAGAAAGAGTAGGAAAAAGTCCCGCTGAATTAATGACAGGTGAAAAACATCCGCATTGGTTAGAGATGTTGGGCTTTGAGCGGTTTCAACGAGCTTGATTCTCAACTTCCTTAGTTAATACTAATGCTCTAAAAGCCAAGGGGTTTCTTGGTTCAATTTACGCTGAAAGTGTTACGCAAAAAACCCTATTTTTGAACGACGCCAAAAAGCGGATTACCTAGAAAATGGTTTCTGGGTGACACAAGATCTAAAAGGAAAAGGTCGTCATAGAGTAGTATTTTCCTATTACCTTAATCTCTGATTAGGGTCTTGCGAAACTTCCGAATCTATTTTAAGCCACCATATTCTTGTTTAAATTCTTCAAGGGTATTGACTAATTTATGTGATGAATGATTAGTAATGAAATCTAACTTAAATCTTTCTCCCTGACTAAGATATTGAGCGTAGGAAGACTGAAGATAAGGGAGATAAGTGGGATTATTCTGGATATAAACCTCAAAAAAAGCAATTGACATGGCATCAACATAACTATTAATTAATTTTTGACTAGGGAAAGTAAAGTAGGCCAGAGAATCAATAGTTTGTTTAATTTGACCATCAAGTTGAGAAAAATCAACATGAGCTTGCCCTTCAATTAACATCCAATATTTATCAGGTGTTGTTAACCAAGTAAAAGAAGCCGCTTGTTCTAACACAGGGGGTGCTGCTGGATCATTACTTCCTGAACTTAATATAATGGGAATTGTAATGTTACTGAGCCCTTTTTGACCAAAAATACTACGATTAACAGGGTTTTCTGCCAAGACAGCTTTAACGCGATTATCCCTAAAATTATAGGATGTACGAGGCAATTTTAAAGCTCTACATTCTAATAACAGAGCAATATCTATTCCATGATAAAAGCGAGAGCAATCTTGTTGTAAATTTTCAAAATCAATGGTTGCTCCAGCCAAAGCTAAAACAGTATAGCCTCCAAAGGAATGTCCCCCGACTCCCACATTGTCCAAGTCTAATTGACCTAAAAATGCAGCAACATTACGCCGTTCCAACTCATCAATAACATAGCTAATATCAAGAGGACGATCAATAAAATCATTGAGAGCAAAGATATTGCGATGATACCCTTTAAACATTTCCTGTAGGTAAATTGTATCACTACCAGGATGCTGGGGAGCAGCTACTAAATAGCCATAAGATGCCAAATGTTTTAATAGTTGGCTATAATCTTCGGGGCGAGAAGATAATCCGTGAGAAAAGACAAAAACAGGTATTTTTTGTTTTTCTAGAGTTTGGGGAATATAAACATCAACATAAAAACTACGCTCTCGACTTTTATCCGTAAGCTGCCAGACTTGTTTGATAATTTTATAATCTCCTGGTTTTCTTAAATCTTTTAATAAAGAATAATCAACTGAGGGTGTAGTTTTGACTTCTTCAGTGGTCCACTGCTCAAGGTTAGTAACCAAGAGATCAGTGGCTAAAATTAAATGCTTAATTTTTTGCTCAAGTCCTTCAAGTAAGTCCCCTTGAAGTTGAATATTGGTTGGGTATTTTTTAAGGACATTTAATAACGTTAACCCCTCGGGGTCTAAGGACGCTGAAACCATCGCCCCTCTTAAGGCATATTTTCCATTAATCCCCCCTTGGATTGTTACTCCGTCGCCAACAATAGTGAGCATATTTTCTCCTATTGAGCTATTAAAAAAACGAGAAATTAAAACAGGATTTATATCAAGTTTTCTGACTAAGATGCTACGAAACTCATCTTGTTGTTCTGTGGTCAGTTTATCCAAATAAAACCTCAAATCTTCATTGATTATTCCATGTTTGGCAAAGATTTCTAAAGATTCTATTCGTAAAGACAATAGTAAAGGTCCATAAGAAAGATAAAGTTTCTCTGCTGCTTTGACAGGAAGTAAACTGAGGAATGTCAACAAACATCCTAAAAGGAGTGGGGTGATTTTAGCTCTGTTCAACATTTTATTCAACAACTTTGAGCAAAGGAGTATTTATATTCTAAGACTACTGGTTGTAAAGGATGTTCTGGGTAGGGGTAAACACAAGAGAAACTTTTAAATTAAATGGCATTGTTCGGCTCCAAACCTGTAGAGGTAAGCAGGGTTTTTTTGACACATAGAGACATTGCCACATTCTGCTTATAGTAGCCAGCTTAGTTGATAAAGACTGGGTAAACCGTCTCCTGTCCATCATAAGTAATCACGGAGCCATCAATGCTCTCAAATAGTGGCTCTCCGTAGTGTAAAGCCTTATAGTCCTTGCCCTCTAGTGAGCTGTGGATAGTGCCCATGATGACCTCCCTAGTGTGGGGAAACAGCACCACCTCCTGGAACTCAAAGACCTCAATCGCATCTGGGAGCGCTGGTTGTTGCCCTTCGTTCAAAAGATGCAAGTAATCCAATCCATGCTTGACTACCACCTCGGTTAGGCTGGTGACATCGTTTAGTAGCAACCCCTGTGAAATCGGTCCAATCTCCATGGCAAGTCCGTAGGGAGAAAGGGAGTTCAAGTAGGGTCGCTCCTCCTCAATGGGTGGGATATAGTGAATCTTCGCCTCAGGTATCTCTCTCTTTTTTGTCTTTTCTCACGAATTATCTTCTCGTCCCGAAGATTATAGCCAACTATTAAAACATTTGGTATCTTATGGCTATTTAGTAGCGGCTCCCCTTGGGATTGCTAGTTCGTTATCTGGGGTCATAGAGACCTCAAGAATGGCATTAAGGGGTTCCTCTCTCTTGAATGACACGGCCGGGACTAACAAAGGACATCCCTTGCTGAGAAATGGTGCTGATCATAACGGCTTCCACTACGGGAGGACTAACCTTTTTCGTTGCTCCCCATTTCACAATAAAGTTAGCCCCAACTCCTCCTGTTTGATCATCTTTAGGCACCACCACTTCTGTTGAAGCTAATGGGGCCAGTTGTATCGCTTTGGTTAGATAAGTGCGGACTTTCTCTCCGCCTGAATTATAGTAATCGATAGTTTCAAGAACAATGGGATTAACCAAATCCGTGTTGCGAAGGCTGAGAGTGGTAGTTAGTTGAGAAACTCGATTGCTGTCAAAATCGAAAATTTCAGAGTAAACGGGAACATAGATAACTTGTCCTGCCACAATCGTGGGAAGTGACTCCTCCAAAAGTTGAGTGACACCTGGACTATTACTCAATTGTTGTTCGGTTGAAATGTCCTTATCGGAAGTTCTCTGAGTTTGGTTGGCACAAGACCCCAAAAGTCCAAAAAGGAGACAAGAAGCGAAAATAATTTTTCGTTGTTCAAAAACTTGGTTTTTCATGAAAGATAACTACCGCTCCCAAACCGCTTGAACGAGTAAAAGTAAGTTAATTATATCAGACTTCTGAGATGTATGAGGGCTATTAATTCCGAAGACTGTCTTGACAGTAGCTCAAAAATTAAGTTTGTGTTGCTAAAAGCTTCAAGAAGAACAATCGTTCTATTATTGTCTAACTTTGTGGCTCAAATAGTCCCCAAAAATAACCCTGATTTACGGGGGAGGTTGTTGGTGCATCATGACCGAGGTAAATGACTTTTTCTGTACTATACAGTTGTTAAATGGGGAATATCAAGCAAAACTTGAGAATCTTAAGGGCTTGGATTATTCTAACAAGAATTCTTGATTGTGGGGGAATGCCCTTCCCGTTTTGAGTTAAAATTAGGG
>NZ_JARVCN010000269.1:0-31159 GCF_038442745.1 Crocosphaera sp. Alani8 | reverse complement strand
GGTTTTATGAACATGGTTTGGAACTTTGTCTCGTCAGGTGCAAGATGTGAGTCTAAGGATATTTTTCAATAAAAAATAGGGCCTCTACTATTATCCTAGTAGAAGCCTTTATGAAAATAGTTTTGAACCGAAACACTAAAAAGGACAATCATCCTCATCATCTAACTGCATATCCCATTTGGCTGCTAAAACTTGGGTAACCATAGCTTCTAAAGCGGCAGAGTCCATATTAGAATTACTCTCAGGAATAGGAGACGAATAAGTAACAGGAATCAACCGTAAACAGCGACGATCTTGAATCAAATCAAAATAAACCTCTTGCTTTTGCGATCGCTGAAGTTGTAAATAATCGAAACTGTGAACATTAAGATACAAGGAACGATTAACTACAATGGTTGCTTGAGTAGGATCGTTAAAAACTTCAACAATCCATCCCTCCCCTTGGCTTTCCAGGTTTCCATCGAGGGTATGAATATACTGAACCCTGCCGAGATCGTTGAGAATACGTTTCATGTCCTCAGCATTAATAATAATCCCAAAATCAATAATGCAGGGGGCAGGGAATGGGTGTGAGGGGTTATGGTGACTCATAAAAAATTGCCTGAAAGCACAACAATTGGCGGCCAGTCGAGAGACTGTAGGAGTAGAAAGATAAAAGCAAGGTTTGCTTTTATTTCACGGGAGTAGAGAAACAATGTTGCTGACGACTTTTATATCTATGCCAGGGAACGCTTTTGGTGTCTTGCCCCGTAGCAAGATTAAATTACACAACACCAGGCGTTTAGGTCAAAGGGAGGCTTAAGTTAGGCCACGCTTTTTACTTTATCCAAAGCCTAAGTGCCATCTAACACAATGTTACCTCAATATCTCCTGAAGATTGCTGAAACCGTGACAAGATCCTATTAAATTTTCTACATATATATACTTAAATCTTTGATGTTCGATAAAATCTATTACAATTGCGGAGCTACTTTTCGTTGCATATATTAAACACATTGAAAACTGCAATCAGTTCCCTATTAGGGGCAATTATTTTTTATACAGTTATTCCCTTACCGGATCATTGGCCGAAAAGTTTCCAATCTATTGCCCGTTGGTGTACCCTCATTGGCTTAGGTATTGGGGGGTTATTAGGGGTGACAGATATAACATTAAACCTGATAGGATTTCCTCTAACCGTACGCAGTGCCTTAATTATCGGTTTAGGGATCTATGTCACCGGGGGTTTACATTTAGATGGAGTCATGGATAGTGCCGACGGTTTAGCTGTTACGGACAGTCAAAAACGCCTAGAAGTGATGAAAGATAGCGTTACAGGCGCTTTTGGGGTGATGGCTGGAGTTATGGTGATTCTACTAAAAATTGTAGCTTTGAGTGCTATTTTGGACCACCGTTGTTGGGGTTTAATGTTAGCCTACGGTTGGGGTAGATGGGGACAGATCAATGCGATCGCTTTTTACCCCTATCTTAAACCTACGGGAAAAGGAGCTTTTCACAAACAATATTTGAAAGTTCCCCAAGATTTAATTTTGGGGTTAGTGGGGTTATGGGGAACAACTGGGGTATTCGTGGCATTTAACCCCGAATTATGGACATTGGGTTTAATGGCAACAGCAATAGCAATGGCCATCGCTTCCGGGGTAGCCGCCTGGTTTAACTGTCGGTTTGGGGGTCATACAGGGGACACCTACGGCGCAGTTGTGGAATGGACAGAAACCTTTATTTTATGTTTGCTATCAATTTACAGGCCGTAAACGAGTGACATTCAGGCGAAAATTCCCCCCTCCTGTCTCACCAAATGCACGGACACGAATAATGTAACGACCGGTTTCGGTGATACGAGAGAACAATAATGAGTTTGTACTACCATCGGGTCCGTCGTCGTTTTCAGCAATGGTTGTACCATCGGCTCCCAACAGTAAAATCACACTGTCAAATTCATCAGAAATGAGATCGATCGCAACTTGATCCCCTTTCTGCAGTTGTATGGCATAATCTTTAGCGAACCCACCTTCCCCTGTGGGAATATCTTGCTCCGAGAGACGATCAGCGATTTGTCCATCGGACTTGATAGGAATAGGACTATAAATCTGTTGTCCTCGCACTGGTAAGGGGGCGACTGCTAACGCTAGAGAAAATAAAGCGATCTTTAAAGACCGAGAAAAGGTTTTACCGCACAAGTAGGTCATCTTATCAATAATATTTAAGCACACTCCCGTATAGTCTATCGAATGTCTAGGGATTGGGGTCAAAGTTAATCTAAAATCAGCAAAAAATTTAGAAAATTTTTATTATTAACAACTTGGAACAAATAACTGTAAAAAGTGGAAGTTATCCAAGATTGTATTTTTGAGAACAATCTTCAAGAAACCCCTTGTAAATACTACGTATTGCCCTGTTTTGCTATAATAATTTAATCTAAGGGTTTGGAATTAAAAAAATGTCAGACTTTCCCAATTATAGCGATCGCGTTAAAGAAGATTTAGAAAAAATTAGACAAAATGAGGAACAAAAAAAATCTAAACTACAACAGGAAATGGAAAAAGATCGCCGTTTAGTTCAGAAGGAAGAAGAGTATAAATTACTCTTGAAAAAGCAACGTGAACTAGAAAGGGAGAAGGCTAAGTTACGAGCAGAAATTAAACGAAGACAAACTATTAAGGCAGAACAAGAAATACTCAAGCAGCAGGAATTAGATAGAGAAGAAAGACGCAGAAAACAGATTCAATTTGATAAAGAAAAAATTAGACAGCAAGAGTCATATAAAAGTTCTGCATCACCTTCTTATATTTCAAGGAACTCTCCATCCTCTAATTCTAATGTCGAAGAACAATTGCAAGAATTAGATAAACTAATTGGGCTGAAGCATTTAAAGGATGAAGTTAGGCAATATATTAATTTTCTCAAGGTTCAAAAGTTAAGAGAGAAACAAGGTTTACAACCTGTTCCTATTACTTTGCACTCGGTTTTTTGTGGTTCTCCAGGGACAGGAAAAACAACAGTAGCTAGGTTAATGGGACAAATTTATCAACAATTAGGTATCCTCAAAAAAGGTCATTTAATTGAAACCGACAGATCAGGAATGGTAGCAGGATATGTCGGGCAAACAGCGCAAAGAGTGGATGAATTAATCCAAGAAGCCTTAGATGGGGTGTTATTTATAGATGAAGCTTATGCCCTAAAACCCCTCGATCCTGGAAACGATTTCGGTCAGGAAGCTATTGATATGTTATTAAAAAGAATGGAAGATTATCGAGATAGATTGGTGGTAATTGTAGCAGGATATGGAGATGAAATGACCCGATTTATCAACTCAAACCCTGGTTTAAAATCTCGTTTTAGTCGTTATTTTTATTTTGAAGATTATACACCACAAGAATTATTAGAAATCTTTTATATTTTTTGCAATCAGCATAGTTACACTTTAACAGAAGCTGCAAAAGAAGTTTTATTAACTCGATTTAAAGAATTATACGATCACCGTGATAAGAGTTTTGGTAACGGTAGATTAGTGAGAAATATATTTGAAAAAACTATTGAAAAACAAGCAAATCGTTTAGTTACTATTCCCGATATTAACTCTCAGATCATACAACAAATATTACCAGAAGATGTTGATAAATTAATTATTAATAATTGACAATTATTTTAAGCCAGAGAGCAGGATATATTTGAGTAAGATTTTTTCTCCTTCTGCCTCCTGCCCCCTGCCTTCTGCCTTTCTCATAAGATAAGATGGCTTTGAGAACAGGATTTGGGATTAAATACTAACTTCTTCAATTTCATCTATTATTAATAAAATATCTCCATTACCTTCTTTTTGATGATTAACATTACCATCTTCTGCAAGAAGAGACTGACAATAAGAACAGTTACTTTCTTTATTATTACAATCAGGAAAATCAATACCTTTTCGATTAAAATCGAATAAATAATTATCGAGATTAGTTAGTAAATCCTCTAACTCCGTACTAATTTTGTCATGTAATTCCTGATTATACTGAAAGGTCGTATATTGAGGTTCATGGGGTATTTTAACAAACCAATAAGTCATAGAAATTTGTTCAGGTAAATAATTAGATGTTTCTGCTAACAAATATAAATATAATTTTGTTTGCCAATTATTAGCTAATTTTTGCTCATTTTGAGGCTGTAAATAAGTTTTCCAGTCTAAAATTTGTGCTTGATTTTCATTGATAATTAGTAAGTCATAAATCGCAGTTAATAAATAATTGCCCTTTTCTAGCGATCGATAATGTTCCGCCTCTTGCCAAGATTGGGAATTAAGATGATGCTTTTCACTAACAGAAATTAATAAAGAATCAACTATCTTTTTTAAGTCTTGATCCACATCCAAAATAGAATCTAGAGATAACCCTAAAAAATGTTGTTGCATTAATTGATGAAATTGATTACCCCACAGTAAATTCTCTTGTACCTCTGGGCCAACGGGTAAACTTAATTGCTCTAGATAAACTCTTTGAAATTGGGGAGGACACATCTCTAAAAGATTTAATTGTGCTTGGGAGAGACGAATCAAAAATTGATTAGGGAAATTATCAAGATTATTCATATTATTTAAGTAAAATAGCTCAAGAAACTACTAGAATAAGATAAGATTTTTTCAAAATGTCATGTATCAAAAAAAAGAAACTTTAATTACGGTTCTTTCTCTGATCATCACTCTCGGCATTTTAGGGGGAGGATATTGGTTATTGACTCGACAAACTAAAAATAACGCTACTGATCTTATTTCTTCTTCTACCTCCAAGAATGAACCCTTGCGCTCTAATACTTCTTTACCTTCTCCTCCCTCTCCTTCTGCTGTTACTGCCTTTAGTTTCCCGAAGACGGTTCCCCAAGGAACAACCCTCAAAATAGACGGTTCAACCGCTCTTGTATTAGTCAACCAGTCCCTCAAAAATGGCTTTCAACGGGAGTTTGCAGGGGTCGAGGTGTTAACTGATGCTCAAGGGTCAAGCAACGGGATTAATGCCTTATTAGATGGTAACATCGATATTGCTGCTACATCTCGTCCTCTAACCGCCAAAGAACAAGAAAAAGGTTTGGTTGCTATTCCTGTAGCTAAAGATGCGATCGCTGTGGTTATTGGTATGGATAACAGTTTCCGTAAGAGTCTCACCGCAACGCAAGTTAAAGGCATTTTTCAAGGAACTATTCAAAACTGGTCCGAAGTAGGGGGAGCATTGGAAGCCATAAAAGTGATTAATAGACCTTCTGAGGGTGAAACTAGGAAAATTTTTACAGAATTAGCCCTAAACTCAGAAGAGTTCGGTAACACTCCTAATGTTACCACTATGGATAGAGATACAATCACACCGATGTTACAAAAATTAGGCAGTAATGGTATTGGTTATGCTACTCATACGCAAGTTGCAGATCAGCAAGCTGTAAGGATAGTTCCTATTGATGGTTTAACCCCTGAAGCGGCTAATTATCCCTATCAAAGAACGTTATATTATGCTTATAAAAATCCTCCTTCTGAAGCAGTAAAAGCCTTTTTGGGTTATGCTACTTCCCCTGTTGGACAACAAATAATAGAAGATTCTCAGTAATAAATAATTAAATATTAATGATAATTATTCTCTCAATAAAGCTCTAAACCCTTCTTGTTGAAAATGCTTATCAAACGTTAAGATATCAAAAATTTCTAATTGCCTCATTATTTCCATTGAAGCACAATCGGTTAAACTATATCCTTTGTCTAACCGTCTTTGATATAAGTCAAATGCTTGCTCAAATTGTTCTGTGGTTTGAGGAATAATTAGGGTGTTACTATCGTTACGCAAATCACGGGTTAAACGAATGGCTGATTGACGTAAAAATTGTCCTCGACTGCATAAAGCATTGAGTAATTCTGTCAAAACCATTTCACTAGTAACACCTCTAAAATCACCTAATTGAGCTACTAGAGTCAGACCCAAGGGATTAAGATTATCACCCAGATCAGCTAATGCTTGTAAATAAGAAGTATCTAAAAAAATCTGTCTCATTCTTCCTCATCTTCTCTCGGTGCGCCATACATATAATGTTCAAAGTTACGTGAAAAATCTGTTGGTAATTGTTTGCGCCATTCAGATTGAGGAACAACTTTACCAATTTCTACAATTCGCTGCCAAAAGGGTTTCTTCTGAAATTCGGGGTCATTTTCCAGAGCATCCCATTTAGCATTAAGCTCTTCTATGGATAACTCGTTAGTGTCAGATTGAGGACGATCATTTAGGCTAGTCATAATTAATGTTTGGGCTTGTTATTACTATCATAAATTAACTATAACAAAAATCATCTCTATAGATGAAAGAGAATTTATTAAGTCTGCTTTTAAAAACTAATATTCCTAGATTTTTACTATTAGTAATTGTCATTGTAAATCCCTCTAAACTAAGAATTTAGGATGAAAAGAGAAACTTAGCTATAATTAAAGAACATTCGACCTAAATATGTAAAAATCATAACCTTATTGTCTATGTCTAGTGAAATAGAAAGAGAGATTCTAGAAGCAGTACAAAAACGACGCAACTTTGCTATCATCTCTCACCCCGACGCAGGAAAAACCACCCTCACGGAAAAATTGTTACTCTATGGAGGAGCTATTCATCAAGCTGGTGCAGTCAAAGCAAGACGAGATCAACGTAAAGCGACCTCTGACTGGATGGAGATGGAAAAACAAAGGGGTATTTCCATTACCTCTACCGTGCTTCAATTTGCCTATCGTAACTTCCAAATTAACCTCTTAGATACCCCCGGTCACCAAGACTTTAGTGAAGACACCTATCGCACCCTTGCAGCCGCAGATAACGCTGTTATGTTGATCGACGCGGCCAAGGGACTCGAACCGCAAACCCGTAAACTGTTCGAGGTGTGTCGTCTCAGGGGACTACCCATTTTTACCTTCGTCAATAAAATGGACCGTCCCACCCGCGAACCCTTAGAATTATTAGATGAGATCGAACAAGAGTTAGGACTAAAAACCTACGCGGTTAACTGGCCTATTGGAATGGGCGATCGCTTTAAAGGGGTTTATAGTCGTCGTCAAAAGGCTATACACTTGTTTGAACGTCGCTCCCACGGCTCCCAACAGGCGCAGGAAAACGTGATTAAGCTCGGTGACCCCAAAATTGAGGAATATCTCGAACAAGAGCTTTATTATCAATTTAAAGAGGACTTAGAAATTCTCGAAGAACTGGGGGATGATCTCGACTTGGATCAAGTTCATGCAGGGAAAATGACCCCGATATTTTTCGGTTCAGCTATGACCAACTTTGGGGTAGAACCTTTCCTAGAAGCTTTCTTGGAATATGCTTTGAAACCAGAAGGACGTAACTCGTCCGTTGGGGTAGTCGATCCCACGCATCCCGAGTTTACCGGTTTTGTTTTCAAATTGCAAGCCAACATGGACCCGAAACACCGAGATAGGGTTGCTTTTGTCAGGGTGTGTACTGGGAAGTTTGAGAAGGATATGACCGTAAGTCACGCAAGAACGGGCAAAACTGTCCGTTTATCCCGTCCTCAAAAGCTTTTTGCCCAAGATCGTGCTTCCATTGAAGAAGCTTATGGGGGAGATGTTATCGGGTTGAATAACCCTGGTGTGTTTGCCATCGGAGACACTATTTATAGCGGTAAAAAATTGGAATATGAGGGGATACCTTGTTTTTCTCCTGAAATGTTTTCCTACATTAAAAACCCTAACCCCTCTAAATTTAAGCAGTTTCAAAAGGGAATAAAAGAGTTAAGGGAAGAGGGTGCAATACAGATTATGTATTCTACCGATGAGTTTAAAAGAGACCCTATTTTAGCTGCGGTGGGACAATTACAATTTGAAGTGGTACAGTTTCGGATGTTGAGTGAATATGGGGTAGAAACTACCTTAGAACCTTTACCTTATAGTTTAGCTCGTTGGGTAAAAGGTGGCTGGAAAGCATTAGAAAAAGCAGGGCGTATTTTTAACACTATTACCGTCAAAGATAACTGGGGTCGTCCCGTTTTATTGTTTAAAAATGAATGGGGTTTACAACAGGTTAATGCAGATAACCCTGATTTAAAACTAGATGCGATCGCTCCTGTTGGTGCAGGTATTGAACCTGAATAATTTTCGGGTGGGCATTGCCCACCTAATTAGTTATTATTTAGAGGTAAAAATATGACACTGGATACTAATCAATCAACGGATATTTTATACAATCAAGATTATAATTTGTGGTTAGAAACCACTATTGAACAGCTACGGTTAGAAAAGTTTTCTCAAGTTGATTTAGAGAACTTAATTGAGGAATTAGAAAGTATGGGAAGAAGTGATAAACGTGGGCTGAAAAGTCTTCTTACCCGACTGTTTTAACACATACTAAGAATAGCTTATTGGCACTTCGACTCTGCTCAGTGTCAAGAATCTGAAGGTTTATTTAGTAGAAATATTTGAAGAATGTTATCAAGATGCTAGAAAAATTACTATTAAAAAAACGGGATTAGATTCTACAATCTTTCCTAATGAACCCATCGCTAACTTAGAACAAGTTTTGAACGATGACTGGTTACCAACTATTAAATAATTGAGTAAGTTTATTATGATTACAATCGCTAAATGGTCAGTAGAAGATTATCATAAAATTATTGAAACAGGTATCTTAAGCGATCGTCCTGTTGAATTATTAGAAGGAACTATTATAGAAATGTCTCCAGAATGTCCATTACATCGCAAAAAATGTGATTCTGTTGCTGACTATTTACGGGAAAAGTTAAAGGGTTATGCAAAGGTTTATGAAGCGCATCCTACTACCCTTTCAACATCGGAACCTGAACCGGATATTGCTATTGTTAGATTACCTATTTCTTTGTATGATAATCGTCATCCGTACCCAGAAGATATTTATTGGTTAATTGAAATTTCTGATAAAACTTTAAGCAAAGATTTACAACAAAAACGTTTAATTTATGGGAATGCTGGAATTAGACAATATTGGGTTATTGATGTAGAAAAAAGAGAGTTAAAAGTTTTTAGAAATCTATTAAATGGAGATTATCAAAAGCAAGAAACTTATACAACAGGGACAATATCAACTCTTGCTTTTCCTGAGATTCAATTATGTGTAGAAAGAATAATTTGATTTTTGTGAAGAAAATTCATATTTCTTATGATTCTACTTTTTTTGTGTCATGTATAATTATTTTGCCGAAATATGTTTAATAATTACACCTTGAGTAAGCAATATGGGAATGGAAATTAAGTTTGACTTTTTAGGTACAACATCCACTATATTAGATTTAATCAAAACAGGGGTTGAAGTTAGTCAGTCTCTTTCGCATGAAGCACAAAAAAATTATCGCATCAGTAAAATTTTAAAGAAGTTAAATCTTGCTCCTATAGAAACTGCTGACAATGTTGAAATTGTCTATACTTATGCTTTGGTAAAATATGGTGTCTTTAAACCTAAACCTATTTTAGAGTTATTAAGAAAACCAGAAATTAAAGATTATTTTTGGGGTGCTTATAAAAATAATACTCCTTTAGTTTTTTTGCAAGAAGTTAAGAACTTTATCAGCCAAGATACTGAGTTAACTAAAAAACTTTATAAGTGTATAGGTGATCTTTCAATTGAGTTAGAATTATTTGGAGAAGCTTTTATTTATTATGCGAAAAGAGTAACATCAGAGCAAAATAGGTTTACACTTGAAGATGGTTCTTATCCTGATTGGGATTTAGATAATATTCCTAGGGAATTTAGAGCCTTAATTAATGAAAAAACTCGTTTATTTTGTGGTCGTGAATTTATTTTCAAAGCTTTTGAGGATGATTTTTTAAAAAAATATGATAAGGGTTATTTTGTGTTAGTTGCTGATGCAGGTATGGGCAAAAGTACCGTTGCTTCTAAATATGTTTCAGAAAAAAAGTCAGTTTGTTATTTTAATCGTTTTACTGACAAAAATAAGACATCAGAAAAGTTTTTACAAAGTCTTCGTGAACAGCTAAGAAAGCGTTATCTTTTAACTGATTTTGATGACAGTAATTTATATAATCTGTTACAAGAAGTAAGCGATAAATTACCAGAAGGGGATAAATTAGTAATTGTAGTAGATGCTTTAGATGAAGTTGATCATAATGGGAATGGAAATCTTTTAGACTTGCCTCAAACTCTTCCTAAAGGAGTCTATTTTTTCATGACGAGAAGACCTTATGATCCGGATGAGAAGTATTTAAAGACATCTACAGAGACTTTTAACTATGAGATAGATATTAGTTCAAGAAGCGAGGAAGTAAAATTAAAAGAATATAATCAAGATGATATTAGAAAATATGTTCGTCATTTTATTAATCTAGATGAATCTGAACTTAAAAAATGGATCACAGAATTACCTAATGAAAAAAATGATAACACTAAACTACAGCAAGAAGTTGTTACTATAAATGAATGGCTAAAAAAACAAGATAACTCTATTACTGAGATAGAATTAGAAAATATTTTAGTGAAAAAAAGTGAAAACAATTTTATGTACTTGCGTTATGTATTACCAAGTATTGCAATTGGAAAATATAATGATTTGTGTTTAGAAGGATTACCTGATGGTCTTCAAGACTATTATGTTACCCATTGGAAACGAATGCAAATGGATCAAGATAATAATGATACGAATGTAAAGATATTATTTATTTTAGTGGTCATCGGTGAATCTGTTTCTTCAGAATTCATTGGCGATATTTTAGATATGGATATATTTGAGGTAGAAAACATTTTAATTAAATGGGTAGAGTATATTGTTCCGAAGAAAGTAGAACAAGATGAAGAAGAAAAAACTTACTATACTATTTATCATCGCAGTTTCTTAGATTTCTTAAAAAAACGACCGAAGTTAGATGCTAAGAAAAATAAGAGACGATTTAAAGAAGTTAACAAACAAATTTTTTATTATCTCAATAGGTAAATAGATATGGGACAAATTGCCACTAAATTTTCATTATTAAAGAATATAGACGAAAAAAAAGCTTTTTTGAAGGCTATTCCTTTCAGTGCTATTAGTGGAGGATTAACTGATGAATACTATCAAACTCTCACAGACTTTGATTTTATTTCCTTAAAAATTAGTGATGATACTTTTAGAGTAGAAGCTTTAATTCGAGATTATGATTTAATTCATGATCCCGAAATATTAAAAAATTTAGATCCAGAAGAAACCTTAAACCCCCAACAACTAAAAACCCTCAAATTTATTCAACGAACTTTAGAATTATCCTCCCATATATTAAATGAAGACCCAACCCAATTAGTAGGACAATTATGGGGAAGATTACAGGGGTTTAATTATCCCGACATTGAGAAGTTATTGGAAGATGCAAAAGATAGCACACCTAAGAAAGTTCGCTTACGTCCTCTGACTGCTAGTTTAACGACTCCTGATAGTTGTCTGATAAAGACCTTAATAACTATCGTACTTTAAAATTGTGGGATTTAGTTACACATAAAGAAATCTGCACTATGCAAGGTCATGGTGCCTCAGTCAATGCAGTAACGATTAGTCCAGATGGTACACAAGCAGTTTCTGCGTCTGATGACCGTACTTTAAAACTGTGGGATTTAGTTACACATAAAGAAATCTACACTATGCAAGGTCATTCCCGATTAGTAAAGGCAATAGCAATCACTTCTGATGGGAAACACATCATTTCTGGTTCTTTTGATGGAACATTAAGAAGATGGAATTTAGTGACAGGAGAACAAATAGAAATCTTCTATAATACTCATGAAGTAACATCAGTTAAAATAACTTATGATGCGAAAAAAGCAATTTTTGCTTCGGGAGAAGGAAACCTAAAAGTTTTGGATTTAACCAGACAACAAGAAATTTTAACTCTTAAAGGTCATAGAGATCCAATAACAGCATTAGCATTGACTGATGATGGAAAAAAAGCTATTTCTGCCTCTCGTGACCATACCCTAAAATTGTGGGATTTACAAACAGAAATAATAAAAGAAATTTCTACTATTACTGCACATAAAAAGCCAGTAAGATCAATAGCAATAACGCCTAATGATAAAAAGGTTCTTTCTGGATCAGACGATCATACTCTAAAAGTATGGGATTTAGATAAAAAAAAATTACTCCATATTTTCACAAATCATAAAGATTTAGTAAGATCAATAGCGATAACATCAGATAGCAGAAAAGCCATTTCTTGTTCTTATGATACAACCCTAAAAGTATGGGATTTAGATGAAAAAAAATTACTCCATACTTTTTCTCAAGACTCTGAAGTAAATGATAATTTTGTATATACAGTAGCTATTACTAATGACAACAAAAATGTTATTTCTGGTCATCGTGATAATACTTTAAAAGTATGGGATTTAGATGAAAAAAAATTACTCCATACTTTTCCTCAAGACTCTGAAGTGAATGATAATTTTGTATATACAGTAGCTATTACTAATGACAACAAAAAGGTTATTTCTGGTCATCGTGATAATACTTTAAAAGTATGGGATTTAGATGAAAAAAAATTACTCCATATATTTTCTAAAAATCACAGAAAGTATATATATACAATTGCTATTATGTCTAATAATAAACAAGCCATTTCTGGCTCACATGATCACACTGTAAAAATATGGGATTTAGAAACAGGAAAAGTCACATATACTTTTACTGGTCACCAAGATACAGTAACCACAGTAGCGATTACTTCAAATGATAAATATGTTGTTTCTGGAGCTTGGGATAACACTCTCAAATTGTGGAATTTAGAAACAGGTGAAATAATATCCACTTTTACCAGTGACAGTCCTATATTTTGTTGTGCTATTTCTTTAGATAAATCAATTATTGTTGCAGGAGACTCATTAGGAAGGATTCACTTTTTAAGCTTAGAAGGATGCAATGTTAAGTCATCAATTATTAGTCGTTAGTAATCATTTGAAAGAGTTAGCTAACTTATTACGAATATCAATCAATTAATTCAAGAAAAACGAGAAGAAATTATTACTATTGCTGCTAAACACGGCGCAACTAATCTTCGTATTTTTGGTTCCGTTGCACGGGGTGAAGCAGACGAAAATAGCAATCTTGATTTATTAATTGATTATGATAGTAAAAAAAGAAGTCCTTGGTTTCCTCTGAGATTAATCCGCGAATTAGAAACATTATTAAGCTGTAAAGTTGATATTGTTACCCAACAAAGATTAAAAGATAGAATTAAAGAGCGTGTGCTAAAAGAAGCTATGAGGTTATAAGATATGAATAAGGAATTAAGGGTTTTTTGTGTTTTGTTCCTCAACCCAACCTACATCCTATCTTGTACTACGAATAAACCTTTTAATTAAAATGAAAAATTATGTCTCAAATAAAAACTATCAATAATACTAGAGGACATCCAGAATATTTTAAAACCATTATTACAGCAAAAAGCAGTGAGTTTGTGGGGCGTGAATTTGTCTTTTCTGCTATTGATAACTTCATTAATAACTACGATAAAGGTTATTTTACACTTATCAGTGAACCAGGAAGCGGAAAAAGTGCGATCGCTGCTCAATATTTTAACAATAATAATAACGTTGTTTACTACAATTTTGATACCCCCCAACCCCCCTTATTAAGGGGGGAGAATAATGAACTGGGAGATTATGAAACATTCTTAGAAATAGTCAATAATCAATTACTGGAAATATTCTCTAGTTTAGAAACCAATCAACTTGACTATGAATTAGAAAATAATGATAATTTATTCTCCTTATTACTACAAAAAATCAGTGATAAATTACCCCAAAAACAACCCCTAATTATCATTATTGATGGTTGTCATAAACTCGATTTAAACCAATATAAAAGAGGTGCAAACCTTCTCTATTTACCCCGTTATCTACCCAAAAGTGTCTATTTTATCCTTATTCGTCGTCCCTTTCCTAACAATAAATCCAGTTTATTGATAGAAACGCCATCACAAATATTAGATTTATCAAACTATCCCGAAGAAAATAAAAAAGACATCCAAAACTATCTTAACACTTATGCTAATAATCAAGAAAAATCACAAATACTTGACTCTTCGCCTCCTCTCAGAGTAAACAAAAATGAAACTAATTTTATGTATGTAAGTGAAATTATAAAACAGCAAAATTTATCCCCTGAAACTTTACCAGAAAACTTAGAAAACTATTATCAAGAACATTGGAATATGATCAATAAAATAATTGAAAAAGAACCCGAACTCAGTTTACCAATTTTACAATGTCTATTACAACAAGAATCATTAATATCCCTAGAAACCATTGCCGATATGTTAGACGAAGACGAATACGATATTGAGATGATATTAGAAGAATGGCGAGAATTTCTACACTTAGAAACTCAAGAAAACACTCCATACTATCAATTTTATCATCCTAGTTTTCATCACTGGTTAAAATACAAAATTAATTAAGAAACTCTTTCACCTTAGTTAAATAGGTTTCCTTATCTTCTAACATAGGAAAATGTGCTGTTTGGGCTATTTCTACATATTCTATCTTATCATTCAATTTAGCCGCTTCTTGCCCCATTTCCGCAGGAATAATAATATCTTTTTCCCCAGAAACTAACAAAGTTGGTACAGAAATTTCTGCAAACTTTTTCGGCATAACTTCCACAGCTTTTTTACTAACTGATGTATAAATTGTTCCTAACGCTGCTTCATAATCTGCTAAAATAAAATCCTCTAAAAAAGCAACTTTTTCTAAATTATCTATAGGACGATGTAAAAACCTTACCATAAATAAACTAGGGGCAAATGGTACTTTTAAAAACCACTGATAACGAAACTTAACCACATAGCCACCTACCTTATGAAAAGCATCAAAGGCTAACTTATTATATTCAAAAATACCGTTACAAGTCAAAATAGAACGCTCAAGCATTTCAGGGTACATTGTGCTAAATAATGCCCCAACAGAAGCACCCATAGAATGACTATTCATGTAAACTTTTTTAAGTCCTAAACTGTCTAATAATGCCTTTAAATCTTCTGCATATTCTTCTAATTCGTAACTCAAATTCAAGGGATTTTCGGGTAATTTAGAACGACCAAACCCTCGCAAATCATACAATAAGCAATCATAATTATCGCTCAACGCCTCAGCTGTACTGCGCCAATATCTCGAAGAGCCACCCCATCCATGAACAAACACCATAACAGGCTTTTCTAGGGTTCCTGGTTGCCTTATCCACTCATAATAATGATTAACTCCACGAACCTCAATCATTCCTGTTACTTGTTCGATTCTTTGAATTTTTGTTGGTGTAGTAGATAGACTGTTATCCATAACTTCGATGCTTAAATTAATCAAATATGCGCCTTCTTATATTAACTGATTATCTTACATAAATGGGTAAATAAAATATTAAGTATTCTCCTAATCAAGCCTAAGTCTAGATCACAAACTAGATTGTAGCTACAGCGATCGCTAAACACTACACATTTTAAAATCAATTTTTTAATAGCTAAATTTGTCCTTAATGGTGATATAATAGGGCTAGTTTTCATCCCATTTTTTACAGTTATGAGGTAAACGCAACATATCTCTAATCCAATACCATCACCAACTAGTTTATAATTGTTCAACAATTTATTTTCTTACCCTAAATTTTCAATAATTTCTATTTAGATCTGTCTTATACTATGGCTCATATTGGACTAATTTGCCCCGTTGAAACAGGACATCTCAATACCATGCTTCCCTTGGGGAAAGCCTTAAAACAAAGCGGTCATAGAGTAACGTTTTTCGGTATTGTTGATGCTAGAACCAAAATCGAAGCTATGGAATTAGAGTTCCAAGGATTCGGCGAAAAAGTATTTCCCTTGGGTTCAACTAATAAAAGCTTAGCGAAACTAGCAAAACTCAGTGGCATTCCAGCCATTTTATATACAATGAAGTGGTTTCGAGA
The DNA here is from genome assembly GCF_038442745.1 of Crocosphaera sp. Alani8. Classification (NCBI taxonomy): domain Bacteria; kingdom Bacillati; phylum Cyanobacteriota; class Cyanophyceae; order Chroococcales; family Aphanothecaceae; genus Crocosphaera; species Crocosphaera sp. Alani8. The sequence goes on along the minus strand of NZ_JARVCN010000269.1, from coordinate 15,235 downwards.
ACTCGCTCAAGTCTTCTTTGACGAAGCTCCAACAGTAATTAAATCAGCACAAATAGATTGGTTATTGGTGGATCAAGTGTGTCCAGAAGGAGGAACCGTTGCTGACTATTTGAACATTCCTTTCATCACCATTTGTTCTGCGTTGCCGTTCAATCAAGAACCTTCCATACCACCTTTTTTTACCTCTTGGCCTTACCAATTAAACTGGGTTTCTTGTCTTCGTAATCAGGTCGTTTATACCCTAAGTAATCCTTTAGGAAAGCCTTTAAAACAACTGAGAGCCAAGTATCGTCAAAAGTGGGGATTAACTCCAGAATTGTCTCCTGATTCATCTTTAGCTATTTTATCTCATCAACCAGCGGAATTTGAATTTCCTAGAAAAAATTTACCTTCATGGTTCCATTTTACCGGTCCTTATCATACTAGTTTGAAACGCCCTTTTATCCCCTTTCCTTGGGAACAATTAACGGATCAACCCTTAATCTATGCTTCTATGGGAACCTTACAAAATGGAGTGGTAGATATTTTTGAAAAAATTGCTCAGGCCTGTGTCAATTTAAAAGTACAATTAGTAATATCTCTAGGAGGTTCAAACTCTTTTTCTTCCCTGCCAAAACTATCAGGTGACCCTCTAGTTGTTAACTATGCTCCTCAATTAGAGTTGTTAGAAAAAGCTTCTTTAACTATTACTCATGGTGGGATGAATACAACCTTAGAATCATTAACCTATGGTGTTCCTATAGTAGCTATTCCTATTACCAATGATCAACCTGGTGTTGCTACTCGTATCGTCTACACAGGTAGTGGGGAATTAATTACCTTATCTCGCCTAAACGTTCCTAGACTGCACCAAACCATTAAGAAGGTACTAACAGAACCTTCTTATAAAAAGAATGCTTTAGAGTTAAAAAATGCCATTCACCAAGCTGGAGGCGTGACTCGTGCTGTTGAAATTATTGAAAAAGCAATTGCAACTCAAAAACCTGTTTTAAATAACGCCCTTTTATGATGAAAAAGCAAACAATTAAAGTTGGAGAATACACAGCCGCTTATATTAGTACAGGTCAAGGATCTCCCCTGATCTTTTTACATGGTTTTTTTGGTAATAGCTCGACTCTTTATCCTATTACTAATGAATTGAAAGAATCCCATCATTGTTTTAGTTTAGATTTACTGGGATTTGGAGAATCTTCAAAACCCGATATTGATTATTTAATTGATGTTCAAGTTGATTTTCTAGAGAAATTTATTCAAGCTATGGAATTATCAGAATTCTCTTTAATTGGTTATTCTTATGGAGCTTGGGTGGCGGCTGCTTATACTATCTCAAAACAGTCCTTTTCTCCCACTAATGAAACCGAAAAGAAAATTGTATCTTCTCCCTCCAAAGCTCGTTTAAACCAATTAGTTTTAATTGCTCCTGCTGGCATTCGAGATGATAAATTTGTCGGTCGCTACAATCATCTTCAACCATTGCTTTGGGACAGCCCTTTGATTGACTTTAGTTTAAATATTATTTCTCCAATCATGAAGTTATTAGGACGAGATAAAGAAATAAAACTTATTCTTGAAGTTCGCCAAGCTTTAATGGATCAACCTGTTGCTAAAAATATAATTAGCCGTCGCTCAAAGCCAGAAGATGCTGTGGATACTGTAGAAAAAAATCTGACTGAAATTACTGTTCCTAGCTTAATTATCGCAGGGGAAGAAGATCAACATATTCCTCTTTGGCATTCTCAAACTTATGCTGAGAATATTCCTAATGCTTCTATTAAAATCATTCCCAAAGCAAATCATAATTTAGTTGATCAACATGGAAAAAAAATTAGTCAATTAATTCAGGAGCTAATAGAAAAGCAATAAAATTTTACCTATAAATTGTTAGTTGGGATAGCAAAATAGCGATCGCTGGTTACCTGAGTTTGATATAAGAGGATTTATAGAAAATCTAAAGACTTAACTCCTGACACCGAACTCAGGTCAAGTGATCATTGATGGCAGAAAATTATTAGGAAAGGGGAGAGAAAAAACTCTCCAACCCTACCCATTAATTGAGATGTTTTTTCAGCATCTCTTCTAGCTGTTGTTTGCCGATCGCCCCTTCGTGTTCCGCTAATAGTTGCTTATCTTTAAACAGTCGTAAAGCCGGAACCCCTTCGACTTTGCACTTACTGCGCGCATCGGGGTTGGGATCTACCTCTAATTTGACTACCTTAAGACTATCGCCGTAGCTATCAGCAATCTTTTTAATGGAAGGAGAAACCAAACGACAAGGACCACACCAAGAAGCCCAAAAATAGACTAGTACGGGGGTGTCAGTTTCAAACACTTCTGTATCAAACTGAGAATCTGTAATTTCGAGAACGCTACTCATAGTTAAGTTATCAGCGATGGATGATTCGGTTACCAGTTAATAGCTTACAAGTTTGGGTAACTGCTTCAACTGGCTTTTTAGTTTTTAGAGATTATCCAGTTCACGGCGCAACTTATCTATCTCGTCATCAAGCACCTTATTTTCGGACGGAGCCTTATCTTCGATTGTCGCCTCTGGTAATGCCCCTTTAGGTTCTTCAGCTCCAGTCATTTGGGCTTTGAGCATAGCTAGTTCGTCTTCTACACCGCTTCCGGCTTCGAGTTTAGCAAATTCATTTTCTAGACTCGCTCCCCCTATTTCTTCTACTGCTTGAGAACGAGCTTCCATGTCTAACACCTTGTTTTCCATGCGTTCAAAAGCAGCCATAGATCCACTGGTGTTGAGGCCATTCATAGTGGATTGTAAGGCTTCGTTAGCCTTAGCCGCCTTTGCCCTGGCGATGAGCATATTTTTCTTGGTCTTAGCTTCGGCAATTTTGCTCTCTAAAGCCGTTAAATTGCGTCGCATGGTTTCAACCTGAGCATTTTGCTGCTCCAATTGCCCTTTGAGGGTGGTAGCGGTATCTGTGTGAGATTTTTTCCTCACTAACGCCTCTCTGGCTAAACTTTCCTCCCCTTTAGATAGGGCTAATTTTGCCCGTTGTTCCCAAGAATTAGCTTCTTTGAGAGCTTGTTTATACTGGCCTTCCGTTCGTTTCTGAGAACCCAGGGTTTGACTGAAGGCTTGTTTCAGTTGAATCAAGTCTTCACCCATATCGATAATGGTTTGTTCTAAGATTTTTTCTGGATCTTCTGCTTTGCTAACAAGATCGTTGAGGTTGCCTCTGACAACTCGGCCTATGCGATCGAATAATCCCATGATACTGTTTATCCTCTTGGTGTGTACAAGGTTGAGTTTAAGGTGTCAAGTTCAAATAACGTTGTTATGCTCGTCGAATGAGACATTTATGTATTCTAGTTTATCAAAAACAAGACTGGGCATAGAACGGGGGTTCGTCACTATAAATTTTCAATCCTTGACTAATTTAATAAACTTCTTTTTGCCTACTTGCAGAATTTTACCCGATAGTTGTTCTGGTTGTTCAAAGCTGAGATTGACATCTGTAATTTTTTCCCCGTCTAAACGCACTGCACCTCCCTGTATTTGTCGTCTTCCTTCTCCACTGCTTGCACAGAGTCCACTAGCATTTAAAATGTAGAATAATTTACCAGGAAATTCCACATTAGATAGATTATATTCGGGAACAGAATCTGTTGAGGCGGTACTTTTATTTTTAACTAAATCTTCCGCAGTTTTTTGGGCAGTTAAAGCTGTCTCTTTTCCATGAAACTGTGAGACAATTTCTAAAGCTAATAACTTTTGACAGTCTCGAGGATTTTCGGGTAATTCATCTAGGGGCAAATTAGTTAAGAGTTCAAAATAGTCTTTAATAATTGCATCGGGGGTTTTTTCTAGTTTAGAATACATGGATAGTTCGTCTTCTTTTAGACCAACATAATTGTTGAGGGATTTCGACATTTTTTGACTACCATCTGTGCCGAGTAAAATAGGTAATAGCAATCCAAATTGAGGCTTCTTACCAAAATGTCTTTGTAGATCCCTACCGACGGCGATATTAAACTTTTGATCCGTTCCCCCTAATTCCACATCTGCATCGATCATCACCGAGTCATAACCTTGCATTAAAGGATAGAGGAATTCATGAATAAAAATAGGATTTTCTTGTTTATATCGTTCGGCAAACCCTTCTTTAGCTAACATTTGCCCCACGGTCATAGTGGCTAACAGTTCTTGAATTTTGGCTAAATTTAGATCCTGTAACCACTCAGAATTGTACCGTATTTCTAATCGTCCTGGAGTATCAAAATCTAGGATAGGACGCAGTTGCTCTAGGTAATTTTTGGCGTTGTTTCTAACAGCTTCGGATGTCAATTGTTTGCGAACTTCTGATTTACCAGTAGGATCGCCAATTTGTGCGGTGAAATCTCCTATAATAACCACTGCTGTGTGACCTGCATCCTGAAACGCCCTTAACTTACGAAAGGGAATGCTATGACCTAAATGAATGTCGGTTCCAGTGGGATCAATTCCTAATTTAATCCTCAAAGGATTGTGAGATTTTTCTATCAGTTTCTCTAGGTTTTCTTCGGGGTTATTAGAATCAGGTTGACTAGGAAAAATTTCGCTGGTTCCTCTATGTAACCAATGGAAAGAGTCAGGGATAATTACTGAGGACATAACGGGTCGATGGTAATTGATTGCTTAGTAATATACCCTCCATTTTAACAGATTTTAAGCTCTTTTTATCCGATTTAGTTTGCCTTTTACAGTAGAAATCCTGAGACTATTCTGTGAATTTTCTCAATACAAGATAAATTTGTCTGGATAATTTTCCCCATGATATTTTATTTTTGTTATGATAAACTGTTGATAAGATAATTTTATTTGTCGAAAAGTTATGACTACAGAAAGAGAGTACCAAGAAGGAAGAAGACGAATTAAAAAGCAGAGAAGGCAAGAGAAAAAAAGTAATAACCTCGTTTTCTGGTTTTTAGCAGGATTGGCTGTTTTTATAGGGTTAATAACAGTTCAATCCAATCAAAATTTATCTCCACAAAATCGTTCCTCTGATCAAAATCAAATTTATTAGCTACCCACTTTTTTCTGCACAATAGCCCTTATTTAATTAAAATTATTATCAATAAGAGTATGGAAAAAACTTAAGCTTTATTTCACGATAAAAGATAAAAAAGTAGGATAATCTAAAGTTGTAGTCTCTGAACAAATCAATTAACTTGTTCTTAAAAAAGGGGCTAAAAACCATATCCTTGAAAAGCAAAATCTTCTCCTCAACAGGTAAAATATGAGAGAACTTGACAGAGAAAAAACCAACGACATTCTTAACACCATTATGGAATACGAATTAGCTGGTGTTGTTCGCTACACCCACTATTCTTTGATGGTCACAGGTCCCCATCGTCTTCCTATTGTACAATTTTTTCAACAACAAGCCACAGAATCTCTGGTTCATGCTCAACAAGTTGGAGAAATTTTAACAGGATTAGAAGGGCATCCTAGTTTAAAAATTGCTGCGATGGAAGAGACAAACGAGCATAGTTTACACAACATTTTATTAGAAAGTCTCAACCACGAAAAAAAGGCTTTAGACTTGTATAAAGAACTGTTAGTTCTAGTAGAAAATGCGAGCATTTATATCGAAGAATTTGCACGGGGCATGATTGGACAAGAGGAAGTTCACAACATAGAATTAAAGAAAATGTTACGGGATTATGTTTAATCAAACCCAAACAAATTAAAAGTAACCCAGATATAGTGTCTGGGTTATTTTGTATAATAATCTTAAAAGCATTTTTAAAACCCATCACTAAAATAAAGCCAAAGGATTCATAGAGTGATATGTGACTTTTTCTAGTAATTTGGGTAATCTTATACTAACCATTTAATCCTGCACCTTAAGTTAAAATCTAGCAAAACTATATTCAATCTATTCCTATGTTTCATAAGATTAAAACCTATTTAGGTCGTCAAAAGTTACAACCAAGATCCTCTAAGTTTAAAAAGAATCGTTTTGGAGTAAAAATAAATCATAATCAGTGGTTCAAACCTCAATATATAATAGGATTTTTAACATTGTTTCTGGTATTAATTGTAGAGGGAAATCAAAACTGGTTCAGTAGCGAGATGACAGCCAGAATGTATCAACCTATTCCTGCTACAATAGAATCTCCCTGGCCGTGGCAAGAAAAAACTGAGATTCATGATCTAATTGCTAACATACATCCTAACACTGAAACTGATATTCAATCCGTTGCTAACTATATTAAAACTAACGAATTAGATCCTTTTTTACGCATCAAAGCTGTTCATGATTATGTTGTGACTAAATTAACTTATGATGTAGCTGTTTTGGAAACGGGAGTTAGACCTTCTCAGGAAGCTAGGGATGTTTTTAAAACAGGTCAAGCTGTGTGTGAAGGGTATGCTAAATTATTTGAAGCTATAGCAAAAGCAATGGGAGAAGATGTCATTTATTTGGAGGGAGACGTTCGCAGAGAATTTGCTCCTAATGATGTTATTCCCCTTAATCTAAAGTTTTTGGATCTTAGTTATAACTGGACAAGACACGCTTGGAATGCAGTTAAAATTGAAGAAAATTGGTACCTTGTTGATACGACCTGGGATGATTCAGAAACAAGTTATTATACTGATTATTTAATGCCTCCTGAAAGGATGATGAATATTAGTCACTTACCAGATAACGAGAATTGGCAACTTTCTTATACTCCTAATTCCCCAGAAAAGTTTGAAAAACAGCCCTTACTAACTCCTGATTTTTTTAAATACGAACTAGAATTACTTTCCGCACTTCAATATAATAATCAAGTAGAAAATACAGGTAAAATCAGGATAGAAAATAAAAATAATTCACTAGAAATTGTCGCACTATATCAAGAAATAGAAAAAGATAAACTTTTAAACTTTGGGAAAAAAGAGATAACAGAGGAATCTGGAAAATGTGACAGGGAAAAAAATTCCCCAGAAGAAATTACGATTTCTTGTCAGTTTCCAAAATCAGGAGTCTATCAAGTCTCAATGTTAAGTTTTGATAAAGTAAACACAAATCAAATTAATCCTATACCTCTGGGTGAACTACAGTTTACTGTTTCAGATTTGTAACAGGCTAAATCTTAGTTGATCACTTACTATAAAATCATTTATCATTAACATTGATTGATAAGATAAGTGTATCTACAGACTATCCTTTTCAATTCAATATTCACTACGAAGAAATAGTTTATGAGTGCCAATACCCTTGATGCCAAAGATTTATTTCAAGCTGCCTACGAAAACCGTTACACTTGGGATGAAAATTTTCCAGGTTACACTGCTGATGTGACTTTCAGGGAAAACGATCGCACCTTTACTGGTCAAGTGCGCGTTAACCAGGATATGTCCACAGAAGTGTTTAACATCGAAGATCAAGAAGCTGCTGCGCAAGTTAAATCCCAACTATGGGAAACAGCTATCCATCGGGTTCGCCGCTCTTTTGAGCAGGTTCATGGTCAAAATACCTTTACCTACGGTAACACAGACGAAAGCGGTGCTGTAGAAATCCTCATGGGAGGTAAATCAGAAGGCGATCGCTATAAACTTCGTGATAACGAGGTTTGCCACGTTCACCGTCATATTCACGGGGTTGTGGTTACCATTGACACCTTCAGCAGTCATGAAACAGGGGAGGGTTATCTTTCCCATCGCTATGACTCCATTTACCACGATCCCAAGACAGGGGAACTCAAAGGGGGGAAAACCGATTTTGAGGACAATTATGAACAAGTAGGTGATTATTACATCCTAACTAGTCGTGTTATTACAGGGGAAGGAAATGGAGAAACTGTAACCAAAGAATTCGGTTTTTCTAATGTTAAGTTATTGCAACCAGCAATGGCTGAAGTCTAACTTAAACTGTAAGTTTTTTCATCTTTGACCGAGGTTTCTTCCTCGGTCGAGAGAAATTAAGGTAAATAATTTAATGTAATCTAATCTGAAAATTCCTTAACCTCAAAGCATTTGAAACCACAGAAACAGAACTAAAAGCCATCGCAACACCGGCGATTATTGGGTTCAATAAGACACCAAAGAAAGGATACATAATACCAGCAGCAATAGGAATACCTAAAGAGTTATAAATAAAAGCAAAAAAGAGATTTTGACGAATATTTTTCATAGTAGCACGACTCAATTTTATCGCCGTGACAATCCCTTCTAAATCTCCCGAAATAAGGGTAATATCGCTGGCAGACATAGCAACATCGGTACCAGTGCCAATGGCTATCCCTACATCAGCTTGAGCAAGTGCTGGTGCGTCGTTAATACCATCTCCCACCATAGCTACAATTTTACCCTGATATTGCTGAATTTCTTTTATTTTATCCGCTTTTTCCCCAGGAAGAACCCCAGAGAAAACACGATAGATTCCCACTTCATCGGCGATCGCTTGAGCAGTTTGTGGGTTATCTCCTGTTAACATAATTACTTCTAAGCCCATTTTTTTCAGATTCTTAACCACTTCAGAGGAAGATGGTTTAACCGCATCAGCGATAGCAAATAAGCCCTTTATTTCCCCATCAATAGCAATCCAGGGTGTTGTTTTTGCTTGGCTTTCCCATTGCCTTGCTTGGGGGATTAAATTATCAGTAGTGACCCCTAATTTTTCCATCCATTTTTGTGTTCCTATTTGCACCAACTTTCCTTCTATTTTACCTTGTACCCCTTGACCACCCATCGCTTCAAAATTATCAACTTTGGGTAGGTCATTAGAAATACCTTGAGACTTAGCATAATTAACAATAGCTTCTGCTAAGGGATGCTCAGAGTTATGTTCAATGGCGGCGACTATCTCTAATAAATTCAATTCATCTTGGTTAGTGATTTCTTGAATGGTAATATAATCGGTAACTATAGGTTTGCCTTGTGTTAATGTTCCCGTTTTATCTAGGACGATCGCTTGAATTTTGTGGGCTAATTCTAAACTATCTGCTCCTTTGATTAAAATGCCGTTTTCTGCTCCTTTACCCGTTCCCACCATAATAGATGTGGGAGTTGCCAACCCTAAAGCGCAAGGACAAGCAATAATTAAAACACTCACTGTGGCTATCATTGCTAGAGATAAATTTTGAGCAAAAATCACCCAACTAATAAAACTAATGATTGCAATAGTTATCACCCCAGGAACAAACCAAGCGGTTACTCGATCTGCTATTTTCTGAATAGGGGCTTTACTGTTTTGTGCTGATTCTACTAACTTAATTATTTGGGATAAAGTAGTATTCTTTCCTACTTTTTGCGCTTCAAATTTAAAACTTCCCGTTTTATTTATAGTAGCCCCGATCACCTCATCTCCTAATTGTTTGTCCACTGGTATTGACTCCCCTGTAATCATAGATTCATCAAGGGTAGACACTCCTTCAAGAATTACACCATCAACCGGTATTTTTTCCCCTGGTTTTACCAAAACAATGTCACCGATGACCACATCTTCAACAGCGATATCAACAGTTTCTCCTCGACGAATTATTCTAGCTGTTTTAGCTTGTAATCCCATTAACTTGTGAATTGCTTCTGATGTCTTCTTTCTTGCTCTATTTTCTAATAACCTACCCAATAAAATTAAGGTAATAATCACCACAGCAGCTTCATAATAAACATCAGCATTTAAACCTTGAGAGATGAAAAACTGGGGAGACAAAGTGGCTAATAAAGAGTATATAAAGGCCGCCCCAGTACCTAAAGCAACTAAGGTATTCATATCAGAAGTACCACACTTTAAAGCTTTAAATGCTCCTATATAGAATCCTTTGCCACACCAAAAAACGACAGGAATACTTAATACTAGCTGTAACCAAGGATTATGTAACCAATGAGGAATAAACGCAATAGATAAACCCGTCATCATTGGTAATGATCCAAAAATTAAGATAAAACTAATAACGCCACCAAAGATCACTTTTTGGTTTAATTCTTGTTGTTTAGAGTCTTGGTTTTTCTCTACATTATCTTGACTTTGATGATTATTATTTTCTTCTAAAATATAACTTTGATATCCTGCTTGAGTCAGCTTCGATTGAATTTCCTCTATGCTAGTAGTTTTAAGCTCATATTCTACGGTTGCTCTTTCTAAAGCGTAGTTTACATTACATTTTTTCACCCCAGAAACCTTATTAACTACTGCTTCAATTTTTGCTGCACAAGCGGCACAACCCATTCCCTCTAAATGTAAAGTTTCTTGTATCAAATTTATACTTTTATGAGAAGATTGACCCTGTAGAGAATTCTTCATATTCTTTGTCTTTTCTCGCTTTCTTATATTATATAGCGTCCCTTTTAAGAGAAGAGTTAATCATGATCCCTTCAAATCTTAAGCCTTTATAAAAAATCAAGGGAGTTTCTAAAGTCTTACCTATAATTGCCACCAAATACCTTCTTTTTGAACAATGAAAATAGTTAGTAAATTAGAGATTTTCGCTGGTGTTACCCTTACATCTTTAGCATTTTGCAATCAATCAGCACTTAGTAAAAATAATAGTATAAATCAGCTTGAAAACACCCTCAATCAAGAAACTGAAATCATTGTCACCGAGTCAGCACATCACGAAAGCTTACTAGTGTCTTCGGGACAAATGTTGTATGTTAACCATTCTTTAACATCTTTATCTATTCCTCAACCTTTGGGAGTATTGTGTATTTTAGGGATAGCAGGACTTAGCAGTTTTTTGAAGTTGAAAATAGCGAAAGTTAAACATAATAAAAAAGTAGAAGAAAAGATAGAGGTAACTCCTACAGAATATCAACCACAGCAAATGCTTGATTCCTAGTCTTTGTCCATATATGGTGTTCAATGATTGCTCTCAATGGTCTAAAAGCATTAGAATAGGTGAATCGGTTAAGATAAAGCCGCCGAATGATCAAAACTAGACGAACCACATCTAGCAATATTAGTCCTGAAGATACATCCTGGCCGTTTTGGCCAATAGTGCCATTGTATCCCTATGGTCAACGTCGCACTCTCCGCACAGAAGTCGTAAAAGACACTATTTGGACGTTTGAGCAGTGTCAGGGTATTCTCTATGTAGTAGTCCCCATCCGCATGACAGTAGTTAGACTGGAAAAGGGGGGACTGTTAGTTTATGCACCGGTTGCACCTACTGGTGAATGTATTAGTCTGGTTAACGAGTTAGTGGGTGCCTATGGTGATGTCAAATACATTATTTTACCCACAGTTTCCGGCATCGAGCATAAAGTATTTGTGGGCCCATTTGCCAGATGTTTCCCGAAAGCACAAGTGTTTATCTCCCCAGATCAGTGGAGTTTCCCCCTTAATCTTCCTTTGAGTTGGTTGGGTTTCCCTGGGGAACGAACCCACAAATTACCGTTAAACAGTCAAGAAAGTCCCTTTGCCGATGAGTTTGACTATGAAATTTTGGGTCCTTTGGATTTAGGGTTAGGTATATTCCAAGAAGTCGCATTTTATCATAAGCGATCGCACACATTATTACTAACAGATTCTATTATTTCTATTCCTTCAGAACCTCCTGAAATTATTAAAATTGATCCTTATCCTTTGCTATTTCATGCCAAAGAAAACGGTTTAGAAATCATTGAGGACACTATACAAAATAGAATTAAAGGATGGCAAAGAATTGTTTTATTCTCCCTTTATTTCCGTCCCAGTTCATTAGGAGTTGTTAAATGGGGCCGAGTTTTCAAAAATGCTTTTAAGGCTCCCGATCGCTCTAGAAAAGCTTACTTTGGACTATTCCCTTTCCAATGGAATGAGGGTTGGGAATCTTCTTTTAAAGAATTATACCTTCAGCCTTTGATTGTAGCTCCCATCTTACAAGGGGTTATATTTAACCGCAGTCCATTAGAGGTTTTAAGTTGGGTAGATAAAGTCTCATTGTGGGGATTTGAACGCATAATTCCTGCTCATTTTTCCGCCCCAATACAGACCAATTCTTCCCAATTCAGAGAAGCTTTTGATTGTCTCCGCTACCCCAAACATAACCTAGAAAATGATGATTTTCAACTGATAAGAGACATTGAAAAAAGATTGACACAAATAGGCGTAACTCCACCTTCTAAACTGTAGTTGAAATCGTTATCAGTTATAGGTTAAGGTTTAAACTTTTTGATCTAGCAATAGAGAAATTTATTGACACCCTAAACCCTGTTCAATCATTGCTATTTGCTTTGAGTAAACTTTTAGTATATACTGAAAGTAAGAGGGTATGGGTCGAGAGTATGTGCATTTTTTACACCCCACCCCCCAGCTGAGCTTTGTCACTAACAATATTAGATGAACCATAACCCTGAAGAGACATCACCACAACTATCGGAAGAACAGGCTGAAGAATTAATGCGATCGCTTCTCCACAAAGAAGGTACTTGGGTAGACTGGGGAAAGACCTGTCAGCAACTACAGAAAGCCGGTTATAACAATCAGACTATCTTTGAGAAAACTGGGTTTCAGGCCAGTCAACAAAATTTGATCATCGTTGCAGCTCAAGTTTATAACAGTCTGCTCAATAGCGAAGCACCAGAAGATTTGTTAAGTTATTGCAGAGGTCCTAAGAGCGATGTACTGTACGAGTTGCGTATACTTAACCAAAATCAAAGGGAGATAGTGGCGCACTTAGCAAAAGATAAGAATTTAGACCACATGGAAACCAGAGATGTTGCCAAGACATTTCAAACATTTTCATTAATGCCTCAGCTACCACCAGGGTTTACCCTCCATCCTGGAGATGCAATGGCTTATCAGTGTTGGAAACAAGCAAAACAGAAAAAAGACCTGCAAGAGCGCACTCGATCTATTGCTAAAGGGTTAAAATATGCTTTCTCCAATAGTGCTAGAGAAGCCATCGAAAAATTACTCAGTGACTTCACCCTAACCCCCGAAGCCAAAGCACCGTTAATGCCTCTTTACCGCGTCCAGGACCAGGAAGAGATATCTCGTATAGTTCCCTTAGCTGGAACCCTACCCTTAAGCAGAGAGCAGGTAGTAGGAGTAGAAAAAATAGAAACAATTAGCCCATTTAACTACGTAAACTATACTAACACAGGTTCTGTGGTTCCGTTACCCAGTTGGCAATCTGTTTTAAAAGCAGTCGATCCGGTGGCTATTTTGTGTCAAAGCGATCGTCTTCCTCAGTCATTAACAGGACAACCAGAGGAGGTTTTAGTGTTGATTGATAGGGGCATAACCCAATGGAACGATCAGAGTTATTTTTTAGTAGAAGAAGCAGGAGAATTAACCTTTAAATGGTTTGCTGAAAGTCCTTCTATTTCCCTATTAGGTCAAGTGGTAATTGTTCTAAGACCTAAAAAGATTTTTGATGAAAATAACCTATTGGAACCTTGGCAAATGGATGATTAAAAGTCACATCTTGCACCTGAATTCTAATGGTTTGGTGTGAATTACTATCTCCTGGTGTACTGTCTTTTTTTTGATTATTAAGTGTTATTTTCTAACTGATTGGAGCTAAAACAATACAATGGAAAAATTATACGAAGGCAAAGCAAAAATTCTCTATAGTACAGACAATCCCGAAGAGCTTCTGACTCATTTTAAAGACGATGCTACCGCCTTCAATGCTCAGAAACGGGGAACCATCCTAGAAAAAGGGAAAATGAACTGTCAAATCACAGTTGCCTTGTTTCAGTGGCTAGAATCCAAAGGAATTCTTACCCATTTAATCCAACAGATTGCAGAGGAGCAAATATTAGTTAAACGAGTCCAGATAATCCCCATAGAAGTAGTCGTGAGAAATATTGCAGCCGGGAGTTTATGTCGCCAAACCGGTTTGAGAGAAGGAGATAAATTACCCCATAGCCTAGTGGAATTTTACTTTAAAAACGATGAACTAGGAGATCCCTTACTAACCCGTGATCGCCTTTTAATTTTAGAACTCGCCACAGAAGAACAACTCAAAGAACTACAAACTCTTGCATTAGAAATCAACCAGCATTTACAACAATTTTTTGCCAGTTGTCAAATTACCCTAGTAGATTTTAAGTTGGAATTTGGTATTGATAGCCACGGAAAAATCCTACTAGCCGATGAAATTAGTCCCGATACTTGTCGACTTTGGGATCAATCAGAACAAGATCCCGAAAAACGAGTTATGGATAAAGATCGTTTTCGCCGAGACTTAGGACAAGTTGAAAACGCCTATCAACAAGTCCACAAAAGAGTTATAGACAAATTATCATCTTTAAAATAGTTGATTCCTATTTGTTACACGAAAAGAGGATTCCAACTGTTTCCTTTAAAACCATAATTAAACAAAGATGGATGTAAAATTTCAGCCAATATTTCTGTAGAGTCGACTAATCTCTGACTGGGACGATTGAAATAAGCATTGCCGTCTACAATAAAAACTTGACCATTTTTGACAGCTTTCAAGTTTTTCCAGTCTGAATAGTTACTCAATATTTGTGCTTCTTGTTGAGTACGCTTTAAGTCGAAACCACAGGGCATAATCACAATCACGTCGGGATTAGCTGCTGTCAAACTTTCCCAGGTTAAATATGGGGAATGTTCTCCTTTGACTCCTAACAGTGGTTGTCCTCCAGCAATCTCTACGAGTTCAGGAATCCAGTTACCACCACCCATTAATGGTTCTATCCATTCTAGAGCAACCACTGTAGGTTTGGGATCGATGTTTTCAATTTTTGTGGTAATTTCTTTGATTCGTTGTTTTAACCCTCTTAAAACTGGTTGAGAGTCGATGCCAAAAGTTTTTCCCACTCGTTCAATGTCTGCGAACACTTCTTTTAGGAGGTTAGGTTGTAATGAGATAACTTGGGGTTTAGAGTCAGTTAACTGAGCGATCGCCGCTTCAACAGTAGCAAAATTCACAGCACAAACATCACATTGATCCTGAGTAACGATATGAGTAGGTTGAAGTTTTTGAAGGGTTTGAAGCTCAATATTATAAATACTCAGAGCTTGTTGTAGTAGGGTTTGAACATCTTGATCTATTTGCCCACTACTACGGGTAATATCGAGTCTGGCAGTGGTGCAAACGGGTAATTCACGGACTAAGGAAGGATAATCGCATTCGTGAGAACGTCCCACAAGCTCTTTCGTTAAACCTAAACAATCAATGATCTCTGTAGCCGAAGGAAGCAGAGAAACAATTTTTAAATAAACTTGAGTAGTCATGGATTAAAGCCTAAAGTTTTCTCTCTATTTTTGTCTTATCATTTTTTCTTGCAGATACTAAGTACCTAAGCAAAATTAATTGTATAGTTTGAGCCAAAGTGTTTGAGAATATT